>DATEEG010000519.1:0-9299 GCA_035281305.1 Acidimicrobiia bacterium
CTCGATCAGGCCGGGCTCGAACCGTTCTGGGAGGTGGCCAACGACCTCCGCTGCTTGATATTGCTCCACCCCTACGACCCGCTGCGCGGAGTCGACCTCAGCCGCTACTTCCTCGAGAACATGGTCGGCCGCCCGGCCGAATCGACGATCGCGATAGCTCATCTCCTGTTCAGCGGGATCCTCCAGCGCTACCCGGACCTGGTGCTGGTGATGGTTCACGGCGGCGGGTACATGCCTTATCAGCTCGGCCGCTGGGAGAAGGGCTACAAGGTGGTGCCGCACATCGCCGGCGCCAATATCAGCCGCCCTCCGATGGAATTCGTCAAGCGCCTGTACTACGACAGCCTCGTACACATTCCCGAGGCCCTCACCTACCTCCTCACCCTCGTCGGTCCCACCCAAGTCGTGCTGGGAACCGACTATCCGTACGAGATGGCCGAGCGGGCCCCCGTCAAATTCATCGACTCCGTGCCCGGCCTCTCACCCGCAGATCGTCACGCGATTCTGGAGGGCAACATGGTCCGCCTCCTCGAAGGGATCCGTCGGTGAGGCCGGTCACGGACATCACCGCGACCGACGCCCATCGCATGTCGGTCGTTGGTCACATCGACCTCGATGGCAAGGGCGACTGCATGCACGTCAACGTCGTGGACGCCGTCGCCTACATCGGGCACATGGGTTACAACGACCTCGGAACCTCGATAGTCGACGTCTCCGACCCCCAGCACCCGAGCCTCATCACCCAGATTCGGCGGCCCCCTGGCACCCACAGCCACAAAGTTCAAGTGGTCGGCTCGACCCTCCTCGTGAATCACGAACGGAACCGGTTCGAGGCGGAGACCCCCACCAAGTGGAGTGCGGGAATGGCCGTCTACGACGTTTCCGACCCTGCCCACCCCGAGCAGATCGGCTTCTATCCGACTCCCGGCGTCGGTGTCCACCGCATGGCCTGGTGGGGTGGCAACCTCGCCTACGTGGCAGGGACCGACCAGGGATACCGCGGCCGCTTTCTCCACATCGTCGACCTCGCCGATCCGAGCAACCCGACCGAGATCGGCCGCTGGTGGTATCCCGGCCAGCACGAGGCCGGGGGCGAGCATCCGGAGTGGGACGACACCGATGAGCCCCAACCGGGCGACGAAGGCCGCCAGTACGCCCTCCACCACGCCCTTCCCTACGGCGATCGCGCCTACTGCGGTTACTGGGACGGCGGCCTGGTGATCCTCGACACGACCGACAAGTCACACCCAAGGATGGTGAGCAGGCTCGATCTCGGCCCCGAGAGCAGAAACACTCACACCGCGTTCCGCCCTCCGGGCAGGGACTTCCTGGTCGTCACCGATGAACAACTCACCCGTTGGATCGGCGTGCAGCGGCACGCCTGGATAGTGGACATCTCGAACGAAGCCGAACCCCGGGTCATCTCGGAGCTCCCGATACCACCGGGTTCGCGCCACGCCGAGGGAGAGCGCTGGGGACCGCACAACGTCCACGAGATGCGGCCCGGTTCGTTCTCCGACCCCAACCTCATCTACCTGACCTACTTCTCCGGCGGTCTCCGCGCCTACGACGTCAGTGATCCCCACCACCCGGTGGAAGTCGCCCACCTGATTCCTCCGGCGCCACCGGGACGCAACTCCATCCAGCTGAACGACGTCACGGCCACCGCCGACGGGCTGATCTACGTCACCGATCGCCATGGCGACGGCCTCTTCATCGTGGACCCGGGCCTATGACCTCCACCTTGCTGGCGAAGCGTCATCGCTGATGGCCCGGTACCTCCTTGTCAACACGGCTCGCGGGGTGCTGACGATCTTCGCCGTCTCGTTGATCATCTTCTCGCTGGCCCGCCTCACCGGCGACCCGATCGACGTGTTGGGCCCCGAAGACATGAGCCGTGAGGACGAGGCGGCCCTGCGAGAGCAGTGGGGTCTCGACAAGCCGCTGCCCCAGCAGTACGTCTCCTTCGTCGCCAATGCCCTCCGGGGAGACTTCGGGCCCTCTTTCAAGTTCCCCACCGAGACCGCCGGATCGGTGATCCTCGAGCGCCTCCCCAATACCCTCCGGCTCGGTTTCGTGGCGATGGTCCTGACCATCGCCATCGGCATTCCTCTGGGGATCCTGGCCGCCGTGAAACGGGGTTCGTGGCTCGATCGGATCGCCAAGGGTCTCGCCCTGTTCGGCCAATCCGTGCCCGAGTTCTGGCTGGCCATCGTCCTGATCTGGGTCGTAGCGGTCCGGTGGCACTTCGTTCCGACCTCCGGGATCCAGGGATGGGAGAGCTACATCCTCCCGAGCATCGTGATCTCTCTATTCGGCATTGCGGCCCTCCTCCGCCTCTTCCGCTCGGCGATGCTCGAGACGATGGGCAGCGAATACGTCAAGCTGGCCCGGCTCAAGGGCCTGTCGGAGTTCAAGGTCATCTGGAAGCATGCCCTCAAGCCCGCCGCCAGCGGCCCTCTCACATTCTTCGGAGGCATCCTGGTGCGGATGTTGACCGGGGCGACCGTCGTCGAAATCGTCTTTGCCTGGCCCGGAATCGGCCTGCTTGCCTATGACGCCGCCAACGCCCGCGACTTCCCCGTCGTCCAGGCCCTGACCCTCCTGACTGCCACTGTCATCGTCGTCATGAACCTCCTGGTCGACGTCGCCTACGCCTATCTCGATCCGAGGGTCCGCCTGGGAGAAAAGGCGATGGTGTGATGTCGGTCCGTGACTCAGCACCGCCCGCCGCCACCGATCCCGGAAATGCCGGACCACCGATCACCGACCTCGAACCCGATCTGGTGGCCCCGCGGCGGAAGAGCTGGTGGCGACGCCGCTCCAACCGGGTCCCGTGGCTTTCGATCTTCATCGTCGTGTTCGTCCTGCTGTTGCCGGCGCTTCTCGCCAACTTGATCACAGTCCACGACCCGCTCCGGGGCGTGCTCGGCGATCGGCTCATACCTCCGGCCTGGCTGGAGGGGGGAACCTGGTCCCATCCCCTCGGCACCGACAAACTCGGCCGCGACATCCTCACTCGAATCATCTATGGCGCCCGGATCTCCCTGACCGTTTCGAGTCTCACCATCCTGATCGGGGCGGTCGTCGGCTCGACCCTCGGATTGCTGGCCGGCTACTTCGGAGGCTGGATCGACCGCGTGATCAGCTGGATGATCGACACCTTCCTCTCCCTGCCGGCGGTCCTGCTGGCACTGGTCGTGGTGTCCGTCATCGGTCCTTCCTTCGTGACCATCGTCGTCGTGATCGCCATCACCATCTGGGCGAGCTTCGCCCGCCTGGTGCGGGGAGAAACCTTGAGCGTGCGCGAGACCGAATACGTCGCCAAGGCCCGGGTCGCCGGGGCGGGGGCGGGGCGAATTCTGCTGCGCCACGTCCTCCCGAACGTCGCCAACACGCTGATCGTCCTCGCCACCCTGCAAGTGGGCGTCGTGATCCTCGAAGAGTCTTCGCTCAGCTTCATCGGGGCCGGGATCCCCCGTCCCAATCCGAGCTGGGGGGTGATGGTCGCCGACGGACGTGACCAGATCCTCACGGCCTGGTGGATCTCATTCTTCCCCGGGCTTGCCATCCTCCTGGTGGTGTTGTCACTCAACATCTTCGGGGACTGGTTGCGCGACTTCCTCGATCCCAAGATGCGCCAAAGGGGATGAATCGTGGGAATGAACGCATGACCGGCCACCCAGCCACCGGGATGAACGGGCAGGTTCCCAAGGGATCACCCGTGCTCGAGGTCACCAACCTGCGGACGTATCTCTATACGAGATGGGGAGTGACCAAAGCGGTTGACGGGGTGACGCTGCAACTGAATGCCGGCGAGACGCTGGGAGTCGTCGGAGAATCCGGGAGCGGCAAGAGCATGCTCGCTCTTTCCCTGGTCAGACTCACTCCCGAACCTGCGGCCCGAATCGTCGGCGGAAAAGTCGTGCTGAACGGCCGTGACCTTCTCTCCCTTTCCGACCGGCAGATGCGCGGGGTCAGGGGCCGGGAGATCTCGATGATCCTGCAGGACCCCCAACAGTCCCTCAACCCGGTGTTCACAGTTGGCAACCAGATCGAGGAGGCGATCAGGGTCCACGACCGCGACATCGGTCACGCCGAAGCCCGCGACCGATCGATCGCATCTTTGAAGACGGTCCGGGTGCCGGCCCCCGAGCGGCGTCTCAGCAGCTTTCCCCACCAGCTCAGCGGAGGCATGAAACAACGGATCGTGGGGGCCATCGCCATGGCCTATCGGCCTCAGGTCCTGATCGCCGATGAGCCCACTACGGCTCTCGACGTCACCATCCAGGCCCAGTTCCTGCGTCTGCTCAAGGACCTTCAGCAGCGAACCGGCGTGGGGATCATGCTCATCACTCACGATTTCGGGGTCGTCGCCGAAGCGTGCGATCGGGTCGCGGTCATGTACGCCGGGCGGGTGGTCGAGCAAGGGCCGGTCGAAGAGATCTTCGATCGGCCACAACACCCCTACACCCGGGCGCTGCTCGATTCCCGTCCCCGTGCCGACCTGCGAGCGAGCCGGCTCAAGTCGATCGACGGAAGCCCTCCTTCGTTGAACAACCTCCCGGTGGGTTGTCGGTTCGTCGACAGGTGCACTTTTGCCATCGATAGGTGCAGCGTCGAGTACCCGCCGGCGTTCCAGCTCAATGAGGTCCACAGCGCCGCGTGCTGGCGAGCCAAGGAGGCGCCGTGGGAGACCCGTTGATGGTGGCCAGCGGCCTCAGCATGCATTTCCCGGTTTCCTCCGGGCGCTACGGCGGTCGAACGATCGGCCATGTTCGGGCGGTCGACGACGTCAGCTTCAGCATCGACCGGGGCAAGACCCTCGCCCTGGTGGGCGAATCCGGCTGTGGCAAGACCACTACCGCCCGCATGGTGCTCCGGCTTCGCAAACCGACTGAGGGAACGGTCCACCTCGACAACCGCAACGTCCACGAACTCTCCGGCTCGGACCTCAAGTGGTTCCGGATGTCGGTCCAGGCAGTGTTCCAGGACCCGTGGGCATCGCTGAGCCCGAGGATGCGGGTCCGAGACATCGTCGCCGAGCCGCTGGTCGTGAATCGCAACATCCCGAGGTCGGAGGTCCACGACCGGGTCGGCGTGATGTTGCAGAAGGTCGGGATGGAAAGCTGGCACGGCGACCTCTTCCCGCACGAATTCAGCGGAGGCCAACGACAGCGCATCGCTCTAGCCAGTGCCCTCATAACCGAGCCCCGCTTGCTGGTCCTCGACGAACCCGTGTCGGCCCTGGACGTCTCGGTGCAGGCGCAGGTGATGAACTTGCTGCGGGATATCCAAACCGACCTCGGCACGGCTTTCTTGCTGATCTCTCACGACCTGGCCACGGTCCGCTACGTGGCCGATCACGTCGCGATCATGTACATGGGCCGCATCGTCGAGACGGGAGCGGTCGAACAGATCTTCGAGGCCCCCCGGCATCCGTACACCAAAGGCCTCTTCGACTCGGCGCTGCCCGTGCACCCACGCCAGCGACGTCCCGAACTGGAGATAAAAGGGGAGATGCCGAGCCCGCTCGACCCCCCCTCGGGGTGCCGGTTCCGGACCCGCTGTCCTCACGTGATGGAAGTCTGCGACCAGGTCCCGCCGACCACCGAGGTCGAAGCCGGACACAACGTCTCCTGCCACCTGTTTCCGACCCGGATTGGCACGGGCTAGTGATGTTATCATTGATAATTGTTAACCAGAGGTGATCCATGCTGGACCACGATCAAGTGTGGACGGGCCAAATAAATGACGTCGCAGCGGACCATTCCCTCAAGCGAAAGGTCGGCATCTACGACACCACCCTGCGCGACGGCGAGCAGACCGTCGGCGTGGTCCTGGGACCGGAGGCGAAGCTAGAGATCGCCCGGGCCCTGGATCGCCTCGGGGTTCAGCGGATCGAAGCCGGTTTCCCGAGGGTTTCGGCCGACGACGCCCATGCTTTCGAACTGATCATGGCGGCGGGACTCGACGCCGAGATCTGGGGTTTCTCGCGGGCGGTGGCGGCCGACGTCGAATTGCTGGTGAGCCTCGGCGTGCAGTCGGCGGTGATCGAGGCCCCCGTCAGCGACGGGAAGTTGTCCGCCTACGGCCTCTCCCGGGAAGTCGTGACCGAAAGGGTCGCCGACACGGTCAAATACGCCGTCGAGCACGGCGTCAGGGTCTGCTTCTTCGGCGTCGACGGCAGCCGCGCCGACATGGACTTCCTGGAGAGGATCTACACGAGAGCCATCGAGGCCGGCGCCCAGGAAATCGCCCTCGTCGACACCCTCGGAATCGCCGCCCCGGAAGCGGTTGCGGCCATGGTCACGGCGGCCCGGGGTTGGGTGGGCGACGACCATCCCATCCACTGGCACGGCCACGACGACTTCGGTCTGGCGACCGCCGGGTCGATCGAAGCGGTGCGGGCCGGAGCCGACTGGGTGCAGGGCACCATCAACGGCATGGGCGAGCGGGCCGGCAACACCGACCTGGCCGAGTTCGCCCTTGCCATCGAAGCCATCTATGGCGCCGAGACCTCGCTCCGTTTCGAGCACATCTCCGAGGTGGCCAACATCGTCCAGCGCCTCTCGGGCTACGACCTGGCTCCCTGGAAGCCGGTCACCGGCCGAAATCTCTTCATCCGTGAGAGCGGAGCCGTTGCCGCCCAATTTCACGACCCGATTGCCATCGAGCCCTATTCGTCCACACTGGTCGGAGCAACCCGCGGCTTGGTGCTCGGAAAGAAGAGTGGCCTGGCGAGCATCAACATCAAATCCGAGGAACTCGGCCTCGACATCCCGGAAGAAGACCATGCCGGACTGCTGGCCAGGGTCAAGGAGCGGGGAATCAGCAAAGGGGGCCTGGTCTCGAACGAGGAGTTCGTCGAGATGGTCTCATCGGTTCGTCCCGATGTCCGTTCCTGACCACCGCGTCCGGCCGCGTCAAGACCGCTCACCTATCATCCTGACCAGACGTTTCGCGCCCGGTCGAGGAGGGAGAGGGATCTGATGGCAGTGCGCCTCAGTGATGGTGCCCGAACCCTGGCCGACGTTGCCCTGGCCGAGCTGAAGGAAGCGATCGTCTCCGGTCAGATCCCTCCCGGTAGCCCCATCCGCCTCCACGACTACGTCGAGCGTCTCAACATGAGCACCGTTCCGATCCGGGAGGCGCTGCGATTCCTCGAGCAGAAGGGACTCATCGAACGCACTCCCCACCGCGGCGTCTACGTCGCGGCGATGTCGGCCCGCGATCTCGACGACACCTATTTGATTCGACTCGACCTCGAGAGCCGGGCGGTGCGACTGGCCGCCGAGGCCATGACCGAGAAAGACCGCACCCGCATCCGGAGCCTGGTCGAGGATTATGCCCGGGCCTCCCTCGCCGGAGATTCGGCGGCCCGTGACCTCCACGCCGACATCCACATGTCTCTCTACGAACTTTCGGGATCGAAGTGGCTCCTGCTCCTCCTCCCGATGTTGTGGGACAACAGCGAGCGTTATCGCCGGCTCTCCCTCCCGCTGCGTGGCACCCCCGAACAGCGAATCGAGGAGCATCGCCAGATCGTCGAAGCCTGCGCCGCCGGGGATCCCGACCGGGCCGAGGAGTTGCTGCGAGTCCACCTCTCCAACAGCTTCGAGGCGGCCATCGCCTCCCTGCGGGCCGACGAAACCAAGGATCCCGCCCCGGCTTGATCAGATAGTGCCTGGCCGGAGCCCGTCCGGGCGGTGCTACATTTTATCAAAGCTCAAATCTGAGGTTTCCGTGAGGAGGACGCGATGAAACTGGTCACATTTGACGGAGGGAAGGTCGGCCGCGTCGAGGACGACCAGATAGTCGAGTTGGACGTCCCCACCATGCGCACCTATTTCGAGCGCGGCGGCGATGCCTCCCCGACCGGCCGAACCTATCCCCTGGCCGGCGTCAAGCTGGACGCCCCGATCATCCCGAAGAAGTTCTTTCATACGGCGGGCAACTACAAGGAGCATCACGAGGAGTCCCTGCGGGTCAACTGGTCGCACCCGGTTCTCCCCTGGATCGTCTTCTTCCAGAACGTCGACGCCATCATCGGGACCGACCAGCCGATCATCTACCCGCCTGGCGGCCTGACCAACGAGCTCGACTACGAGCTGGAGCTGGCGGTGATAATCGGCAAGGCCGGCAAGTTCTTCTCCCCGGAGGAGGCCGAGGACTACATCGCGGGCTACATCGTCTTCAACGACATCACCGCCCGCGACATCCAACGCCGGGAGATGAAGTCGGGCGTCTTCTCATTCTGCAAGGCGATCGACACCTTCTGCCCGATCGGGCCGTGGATCGTGACCCCCGACGAGGTCGGCGACCCGCACACACTCGACGTCGAACTGCGAGTGAACGGTGAGGTGCGACAAAGCTCGAACACGAGCCACATGTCGGTGACGATCCCCGAGATCGTCTCCTTCTATTCCCCGATGGGCTACAGCCCGGGTGACATCCTCTCAACGGGAACCGTCTCCGGGGTCGCCGGCTTCTCCGAGGACCCGGCCTCGCTCTACTTGAAGCCGGGCGACGTGGTCGAAGCCGAAATCGCCCGCGTCGGCATCCTCCGCAACCCGGTCATCTCCTGGGAAGACGCCCACCGATCCTGAAAAGACCGCGAACCTAATGCTATGCGGTGCGGTTTCCGCCGGAAATTGCATTCAGATTGACCGATTCCTAGACGCCAACCGCGACTTGCCCTTCAACGGTTTGCGAGCGGCGCCACATGACCACGCCCAGGTAGATGATCCAGATCGTGGCGAACACAATCGCAACGGGCACCAGCACCAACCCGGTCTGCGTCGAGCCACCGGTGACCGCCTGGATCAAGTTCGCCGTGATCCCGATCGCGCCCACGATCACGCCGGCCCAACCGATGGTCGACGGATAGTTGTCGCTCCCGAGAATGGCCCGGCCCACCAGCACCGGTGTAGCACCGAAGAGAAACAAGGCGGCACCGGTTGAAAGGGTCAGAGAGAGCTCGAGCATTGCCGTCCCCGCCACCAGCGACGCGTCCCGCTCGACGCCTGAAGCGGATGCCCAGGCCTCAGACAACGAGGCGACTGCAATCGCCTCAGTCAGCATGAAGAAGACTCCGAATCCGACTCCGATGATCGAAATACCCCAAGCCAGTCGCGCCCACATCGTTCCTGGTTCACCACTGATCGAATGAGTCACGCCGAAGAATGCTCCCAGCAAAACCGTGATGCCCGCCATGATGATGAGGTGATCGGCCACCCAGAGCCCAGAGCCGGCCGCCACCTGGAGTAGGGCCCCGGCGTTGTCGAGCTGTCCAGCTT
>DATEEG010000520.1:0-3498 GCA_035281305.1 Acidimicrobiia bacterium
GGAGCGCTAGTCCTCTCGATGCCGCCGCCCTCGAGGCTCTCGTCGGAATCGTGGCCGAGTTACAAGGATGGTTCGAAGCTGCCGAGTTGCGTCTGCGCGGCACCGACCTCGGGGTCACCGGGGTTGGCCTTTCCAGCGAGACCCTCGAGGAGGCGACCACGTTTCTCGAGTCGACGGTTGGCTTGACCGTCACGTTGGACCTTGAGATCTCGCCGGTCGCGCAGACTCGAGACGAGATTAAGGCTCTGCTCGAAACCGAGGTCATCACTTTCGCCACCGGATCAGCCGAGATCACCGACGAAGGAATCGTCGTCCTCGAGCGCGTGATCGAGCTGATGGCCCCGATCTTTGCCATCCGACCCAACGTCGACGTGCGCATCGAGGGTCACACCGATGACGAGGGGTCTGAGGACTTCAATCGCGATCTGAGCCTGGCACGAGCCGGGGCAGTTCTCGACTACATGGTGGCGGCCGGCCTTCCCGCGGCGAACCTCACGGCCGCAGGATTCGGCGAGAGCCAACCCATCGCCGATAACGCGACGGCGGAAGGAAGGGCGAAGAACCGTCGAATCGAATTCAATCTCGAAGGGTGAGCGGGACCCGCTCATGACTGACGACGACCTGTTGGACCAGCTGCAGCGTGAAACACTGCTGTACTTCCTGAAGGAGGCCAATCCCCGGAACGGGTTGGTCCCGGACAACACACGCCAGAAGTCGCCGTCGAGCATCACGGCTGTCGGCTTCGCCTTGGCGTCGTATGCCGTGGGGGTCGAACGAGGGGTTATGACCCGACCCGAAGCGGTCGACCGTACGCTGGCGACCCTCCGGTTCTTATGGAATAGCCCCCAGAACGAGGCCAAAGACGCGACCGGATACCGCGGGTTCTTCTACCACTTCCTCGATATGGAAACCGGCCGACGGGCCTCGAAATCGGAGTTGTCGACCATCGATACCACGTTCCTCATTGCCGGGGCGCTGACCGCGGCCGCCTACTTTGACCGCGCTACGAGCGACGAGGGCGAGATCCGGGCCCTGGCCGATGCGCTGTATCGGCGGGTGGATTGGCAGTGGGCCCAGAACGACGGATTGGCGGTTTCCCACGGATGGACGCCGGAGCGCGGATTTCTGAGGTACCGGTGGGAGGGCTACAGCGAGGCTCTCCTCTTGTACGTCCTCGGCCTGGGCTCACCGACCCACCCGTTGCCGGCGGCTAGTTATTCGGCGTGGACGAAGACCTATCGATGGAAAAAGCTCTACGGATACGACTTCCTCTATGCCGGTCCGCTGTTCATCCATCAGTTGTCCCACGTGTGGATCGACTTTCTCGGCATTCAAGACGAATACATGCGAGATCGGGGCATCGACTATTCCGAAAACACCCGCAGGGCGACGTTGGTGCAGCAGCAGTATGCGATCCGCAACCCGAGGCGTTTCAACGCGTATAGCGACCTCTGCTGGGGCATCACTGCCAGCGACGGCCCCGGCCCGGCCACCCGCCGTGTCGATGGCGTCGAGCGCCGCTTCTTCGACTATCGGGCACGCGGTATTCCCTATGGGCCCGACGACGGGACCGTCGCCCCGTGGGCAGTGGTCGCATCGTTGCCGTTCGCGGCGGAGATCGTGCTGCCGACCATCCGGCACTTTCTCGATGTCTACCCGGAGATGGTGGGCGACTACGGCTTGATGTGCAGCCTCAACCTCACCTTCCCGAATGGTGCGGGGGATACGGAGGGTTGGCGCTCGGATGGCTTCTACGGCCTCGATCAAGGTCCGATCATCCTGATGATCGAGAACTACCGCTCGGGCTCGCCCTGGAAGTGGATGAAGCGCTGCCCTTACGTTGTCGAGGGCCTGCGCCGCGCCGGGTTTGGCGGCGGCTGGCTGTCAACCGGGCCCTGAGAGACCCTTATTCGATTCGGTCGGTCCGTCAAAAGGGAACTCCCGGTCCCGCCCGCGGACTGCAGACGGAACCAGGAACCCTGATCAAGTGATGAGCAGAATGATGATGATTATGAGTAGGAGCGTGCCTAGACCTATGTACATCGGGGCCTCCTTTCTTAACGTTGGCCGGTTGCGGCCGCCGTGAGGCGGGCGTCGACCTTGCGGTTGTAGTCCTCGCCCAGTCGTCCTCCCAGATAACCGCCGCCGAGGGCGGCAGCGCTGAACAGGACCATGAGGACGATGGCGGTCGTGGTGCGAACGTCACTGCGGATCGCCGAGAACCAGTCAGGCATCCCTGCCGGCCCGAAGGCGTTGTACTCCGGCCCGACGAGGGCTCCCAGGAGGGCGAAGATGGCTGACAGCACGAGCAACCACAATCCCGCCCCCATCCCGTTCATCGCACCGTCGTAGCGAGCCATCCGGCCCGCCACCCAGCCTCCGAAGACGAAGACCACGAAGACGACGGCCAAAGCCACGCCCGCGCCGGCGAGTGAGGCCTCGAGCGTTTCTCCTTCGATGTCGATGAGGTTCAACTGGTAGTCGAGGCCGTTGGCACCGGCCAGGATCAGTGATCCGACAAACGCCAACGCTCCCAGGGCGGCGAACAAGCCCGAAAGTGAGGCCGGGAGGTCGGCGCCTCCGTACTTTCGAGCGGTTCGGGCCCTCGCCACCGCTGTCTGCGTTTGGGTCATCCAGATTCCTCCTTGTTGGGCGGTGTCTGCTTACCCCCTGGGAGGGGAACTAAACCCGGATCAGGTAAAGGTGATTGGTTTCGTTCCCTGGGGACGGGGTAACCAGACCTAACACCAACAAAGGAGTGTTTATGGATAAAGATGCCGCAGGCGCGGTGTTGGAGGATCTCATCGAGACCCTCGAGGACGGTTACAAGGGCTTCGGGGCAGCCGCCGAGAAGCTTCAGGCCAACGGTCATCCGGACCTTGCTCGCACCATGAATGAGTATTCGGCGCAGCGTCGCCGCTTTTCGGACGAGCTGCGGAGCGCGGCGCGTTCGATTGGACACGACATCGAAGAGAACGGCTCAGCCACCGGAGCGCTGCACCGGGGCTGGATCGCCGTGAAGGACGCCTTGACCGGCGACGACGCTCACGCGGTCCTCGCCGCCGCCGAGACCGGCGAAGACCATGCCGTCAGCGAGTATGAGGACGCCCTCGGCCAGGCCCTCCCTGCCGAAGTACGCGATGTGGTTGCCAAGCAGGCCGCCGAGGTCAAAGCTGCCCACGACGCCGTGAAGGCAATGCGCGACCAGAACGAGCAGAACTAACCCACAGCGGGTTTGGGGGCATCGGTTGCAGGGACGTGGTCACCACGGCCCTGCAACCGTTTGCCCGGACAGCGACCTGATAGACGGAGAGTTAGCGGGCTGGTCGACCGGTCAGCTGGTCGACGGTGCATGCCTCCGGTGCCTTGTCGTCACGGAAGCCTTTGAAAGCAGGCGCCCTGAGCCTGCCGGCGTTGGTCAGTTCGCGGTACTCGAGGGTCGCTACGAGAGTGGGCGCCACCCAGTGCGCCCGGCGGAGTTCGGGGCTGGTCTTCAGG
>DATEEG010000521.1:0-3107 GCA_035281305.1 Acidimicrobiia bacterium
TAGCCTCGTCGGAAGTGCTTTCTACCGATCGGGCTGTCGCTGCTATTCGACCGCCCCGAACAGCGGCGCCCGCAGGAGAACCACAACACCCTGTCCCATCGCCGATTCTTCTCCCCGACAAGCACGAACGCCGAAGCCGACGAACACCACCTGGGGCCTTCCTGACCTCGCCGATGTGCTTTCCCCCCCCAACCTCCAGGTTGATTTGGGTCGATGGGTTCCGGATAAGGTCACGGTCATGAGTGCCAGCGAAGAATTGGTTCGGCGGGCCAAGAAATCGTTGACCGCCACGTCGCCGCGGCCCGCCAAGAAATTGGCCGTCGTTACTTGCATGGACGGGCGGATCGATCCGTTGCGAATTCTGGCGATGGGGCTTGGTGACATTCACATGATCAGGAACGCCGGCGGCATCGTCACCGATGACGTCCTGCGGTCACTCCTGGTTTCACAACGAATGCTGGGAACCCAGCAGGTACTGATTTTCATGCACACCGACTGCGGCCTCGCCGGGTTGGACGACAAGAGGGAGAGGGCAGCGGCCGAGGCGGAGTTCGGACAGAGGATTCCCTTTGAGTTTGGTGGCTTCAGCGACCTCGAAGCCAGGGTTCGGGCGTCGGTGCTGGCGGCCCAGATCTGTCGTTATCTGCCGCACCGCGATCAGGTCACCGGCGGCATCTACGACGTCGAGTCGGCGGTCTTGCACCGCCTTCACTGACAGACTCGTCCACCCTGCTACCGTCCGAGTTCGACCTTTAAATCCGGTCCAGAGAGGCCGGGAAGGAGAGTGGATGCCCCAACTCGTGCCGAGTCAACTCATGCCGAGTCAACTCATGTCTGGGGCCGACATCCAGCGGGCCGTCCGACGCGTCGCCCACGAGATCTCCGAGCGGCACAGCGGCCCCTCCAATTGGGCCACCGACAAGCTGGTGCTGGTTGGAATCCACACCCGCGGTCTGCCACTCGCCGAGGATATCGCCCAGGCCATAGCGGAGTTCGAGAAGGCCAAGGTGCCGGTAGGCGAGCTCGACATCGGCCTCTATCGCGACGACATCGGCCACCGTCCCACCGCCCGCCTCGGACGGACGCTGATGCCGGTCGACCTGACTGACCGGACCGTGATCCTGGTTGATGACGTCCTCTTCACAGGCCGCACGATTCGTGCTGCTCTCGATGCCATCTCCGACCTCGGGCGGCCCGCAGCGGTCGAACTGGCCGTCCTGATCGATCGCGGACACCGCCAGCTGCCGATCAGAGCCGACTATGTGGGCAAGAACGTCCCAACGTCACTCGATGAACGCGTCACCGTCCGGGTGCAAGGGATCGACGATGAGCAAGGCGTCTGGATCGAAAGGAGGGGAGGGTGAAGCATCTGCTTTCGATATCGGACCTCGATCGCGGCGAGATCGAGGACCTTCTGGACCTGGCCGACCAGTTTGGCGAAGTACTCGGACGCGACATACCCAAGGTTCCAACGCTGCGCGGGGCCACGGTGGCGACTCTCTTTTTCGAGGCTTCGACGAGAACCAGGCTGTCGTTCGAACGGGCCGCCAAAGCACTCTCTGCCGACGTGATGACCTTCGCTCCCGGAACGTCATCAGTAACCAAGGGAGAAAGTCTCAAAGATACGGCGCTCACCGTGCGGGCCATGGGGGCCGATCTCCTGGTGGTCCGCCACGAGGCCACCGGCGCCGCCGCCCGGGTGGCGTCTTGGGTCGATTGTCCGGTGATCAACGCCGGGGACGGCGCCCACCAGCATCCCACCCAGGCGCTTCTCGATTCGCTGACACTTCGGCGCCGGTTCGGAAAACTCGAGAACCTTCGCATCGGCATCGTGGGAGACATCCGCAACTCCCGGGTCGCGCGCTCCAATATCGACGCTTTCACCGCCCTCGGTGCCGTCGTGACGCTGATCGCCCCACCCACGCTGCTTCCTCGCGACCTCACCACCTTTCCGGTCAACGTCTCTCACTCTCTCGACGATGTCCTTCCCGAACTCGACGTCATCTATTTGCTGCGCATCCAACTCGAGCGCGGAAGCGGGCCGGTGTTCCCTTCCCTCCACGAGTACGTCGAGCGCTATGGGATCGACCGTCGGCGCCTCGAGGCGCTCCCCCCGGAGGGGGTCGTCATGCACCCCGGTCCCATGAATCGCGGCGTGGAGATCTCACCCGATGTCGCCGATCATCCGCGATCGCTCATTCTCGATCAGGTCACCAACGGTGTCGCGACCCGAATGGCGGTCCTATTCCGATTGCTTTCGGCGGATAATCACGAGGTTCGACAATGACGTCGATCGCAATCCGCAACGGTCGGATTCTGACGGGGGACGGCCTCGTCGAGGAAGACCTGCTGGTTTCGGGCGATCGCATCGAAACGATCGGTGGGGCCTTCGACGCCGCCGAGACCATCGATGCGTCCGGGGCCTGGGTGGGTCCAGGCTTTGTCGACCTGCATGTCCACTTTCGAGAACCCGGTCACGAGTGGAAGGAAGACATAGCCAGCGGTTCGCGGGCGGCCGCGGCCGGCGGATATACCGCAGTTGTGACCATGCCCAACACCGATCCGGTCATCGATGCGGGCCATCGGGCTCGGTACGTGATCGATCGAGGCCGCCAGGTCGGGCTCTGTGAGGTCGTGCCGGCCGGAGCCATCACCATGGGCCGGCAAGGCGAGACTCTCTCCCACCTCGACGAGATGTGGAGTGCCGGAGTCCGCCTCTTCACCGACGACGGCTCCTCCGTCGAGGACGCCGGTTTGTTGCGGCTGGCGATGGAATACGTGGCCGAGCGCGGTGGAATCATCGCCCAACACGCAGAGGATCGCGGGTTGTCGGGCGGAGGCCACATGCATGAGGGTTCGATTTCCTCCCGGCTGGGAATGAGGGGGTCTCCCTCCCTCGCCGAAGAAGTCGTGGTTGCCCGCGACCTGGCGCTGGCTCGCCTGACCGGCGTGCGGTACCACGTCCAGCACGTATCCTCCGCCGGGACCGTTGACCTTCTACGCCAGGCGCGGACCAACGACGTGAACGTGACCTCCGAAGTCGCACCGCATCACCTCGTCTTCGACCACGAGCGGGTGCTCTCGATGGATCCGGCATTCAAGATGTA
>DATEEG010000522.1:0-3596 GCA_035281305.1 Acidimicrobiia bacterium
GCCGTCATCGCCGGGTCGACCGCCGGGGCGAGCGCTTTCTGCTCGAAGTCATCTCCGGCCGTCCGCGTCTGGTTGTCTGCGGCGCCGGTCATGACGCCGTTCCCCTGGTGCGGCTCGGTTCGGAGCTCGGATTCGAGGTGACGGTCGTCGACGATCGGCGCCAGTTCCTCTCGCGGGAGCGATTTCCGGAAGCTGCCACCCTGGTTCATTGCGCTCCCGCCGATCTGGCCACCCACGTGGCGATGGACCCGGGCACCGCAGTCGTGATCATGTCGCACAACTACCTGCGCGATGTCGACTTTCTCGGGTCCCTCCTCGGTGTGCCGGTTGGGTACATCGGTTGTCTCGGTCCGGGGGAGCGGCTCGAGCGGATGCTCAAGGATCTGGTTGCCGGAGGAAGGCACGTCGGACCGGAGGACCTCGAACGCATCCACGGTCCGGCCGGGATCGACCTCGGGGCCGATGGACCCACCGAAATAGCCTGGTCGGTCCTCTCCGAGATCCTGGCGGTTCGAAGGGGCGCCGGAGCTGGTTTCCTCGTACATAGAAAGGGGCCGTCCGAACTCCGGCGGTTACCGTAGAGGCGGAGGTAACGAAGTTGCAGATCACACATGAGTTCGAAGTTGCACGTCCGGTCGAGACCGTCTGGGAAATGTTCCAGGACGTCCCCTCGGTTGCTCAATGCCTTCCCGGTGCCACCCTCACAGCAGACAAGGGAAACAACGTGTACGCGGGCAGCATCGCCGTCAAACTCGGGCCCATGGCCGTCACGTTCGAAGGCGAGGCGACCATCACCCACGATCGGGCCAACCGCACCGCGCTGATCGACGGGCGAGGAGTTGACAAGAAGGGCGGAAGCAGAGGCCAGGTGAAGGTGACGTACACGCTGACTCCCACCGGCACCGGTGGCACCAGGGCCTTGATCGACGCCGACGTGACTCTGGCGGGACCAGCCGCCCAATTCGGCCGGACCGGTCTCATCAACGAGATGTCAAAGCGATTGATCGGCGACTTCGCCTCATGCCTCGAAGCCAAGATGGCGGCGCCGACGGAGGCAGCCGCCGGGGCGATTGCTGCCCCCGAAGTGAAGCCCATCAGCCTCCTGTGGAGCAGTTTCGTGGCCTGGCTACGGAGAATCTTCGGCCGCCGGCAACCCGGATAAAGATCGTGTCGATCCGTATTCCGGGGCGCCTGCGCGCAGTGTTCCGGAGGGAATTAGTTGGAGTCGCAGTCATCGTGACTGCGTGCTCGGGTGTGGCCGAACCGCCGGATCCGATGGACGTCACGGTGCTGATGGTCGACAACAGTTATGACAGTCCTGTGATCGAAGTGCCGGTGGGGGCGCGCGTGACGTTTCTCGGCGCCGGTCGCAACCCGCACAATGCCGTGGCTGCCGACGGGTCGTGGAGCACCGAGACCGAGTTCGGCTCGCTCGAGCAATTCAAAGGTGACGCCGCGTCGATCCGTTTCGATGCCCCGGGCGAATACACGTTCTACTGCACTTTCCACGGCACGGCCGGGGGCGAAGGGATGGCGGCCCGTCTGCTGGTGGGAGATGTCAACGCGTCGCCCGCGGCCCAGGGGATCGGGCAGTCGGCTTCCCCGGCGGAATGGACCGGTGCGACTGTGAGGGTGCCGGAGGACCATCTCACCATCCAGGAGGCTGTCGACGCCGCCAATCCGGGCGACCTGGTTCTGATCGGGCCCGGCCTCTACCGGGAGGCGATCGAAGTCTTCAAGCCGGGCCTGGTGCTTCGTGGGTCCGATCGCAACGCCGTGGTGATCGACGCCGGATTCGAGTCCGAGAACGTCATCGATGTATATGCGGACGGAGTCGCGGTCGAGAATCTGACCGTTATGAACGGCACCGCCAACGGGATCTACTGGTCAGGAATAAGGGGCTACCGGGCCTCTTATGTGACGGCCATCGACAACGGCGACTACGGAATCTACGCATTCGACTCGTCCGACGGGATCTTCGAACACTCTTATGCCTCGGGGTCGCCCGACTCGGGCTTCTACATAGGGCAATGCGACCCCTGTCAGGCTGTGATCGACGACGTGATAGCGGAGTGGAACGGGCTCGGATACTCGGGGACCAATGCGTCGGGGGAGCTGTTCATAATCAATTCGGTCTGGAGGTACAACACCGCCGGCATCGTCCCCAACACCCTTGATTCGGAACTGCTGCCCCCCTTCCGCGGTGTCACTATCGCCGGGAACCTCGTCCACGACAACGACAACCGGCATGCCCCGATGAAAGATGCCCAGTGGTCGGGGCTGGGCAACGGCATCATTCTCGCCGGCGGCAACTCTTCCCTCGTCGTCCGCAACCGGGTCGTCAATCACCTCGTCAACGGCATCGCCGTGACCCCCAACCTGGACACCAATTTCTGGACCAGTTCGTTCAATCGCGTGGAGGGCAACGTTGTCGAAGGATCGGGCAGGGCTGACCTCGCCCTGGCCGGGCCGTCCGGCCCCGGGAATTGCTTCTCGGACAACGAAGTGACGACCTCGCTGCCGGTCGGGCTCCAGGCCTTGGCGACCTGTGACGGCCTCCGGCTGCCGCTGCTGTATGAACTGGCCGGGTCGACCGAACAGCTGGGGAGAGTGATGGAAAACGGGCTCGGAATCCGCCCGGAAAACGCGGTGGGCACGGCTCCCAAGCCCGGCCCCCAGGAAACCATGCCCGGCGGGGCGGATGCCCCCGTGGTCCCCGCCGTGGAGGTCTTCGCTTCCCACCCTGTCGATCTCGATTCCATCTCGATCCCCGATCTTCCGCCAGGCCTCGCCGTCGACCAACCGAAAGGATTCACCGTGTTCGGAGTGCTAATGGGATCGGTCACCTCCGTGTTCTTCGGGTTGTATGCCTATCTGCTCCCGTTCGTGCTCTACGCGGCGTGGGTGACGATCGCCCTCTGGGACCTGTTCCGCTCCAGTAGAGGCAAGGGCCCGGTGATTGGATGGTCGGCGGTCATCCTCCTGGTCCCCTTCGTCGGAGTGCTGCTCTATTACCTGTTCGGTCGATCGCAGATCCCAACATGGCAACGGATGACCCTGGTTTTCGGCGGCCTCGGCGCCTATCTGCTGATCCTGGCCGTCGGAGCGTTGGTCGGAGGGGTTGTGTAGGAGGGGCCGGGAGAAACGGGCCGCGATGGGGGTGTGAGGCTCGAAGTCTGAGGTCTCGAGCCGCTTCGGTGCGTGCGCCGGCTTGATGTCGGGCTGCGGTTGGTTCGGAATCAGCGAAGGAATGAGTCCGGCAACCCGTGCCCTTTGGCCCATGAGCGTGCCGGGCTCTTCTTTGGCCTGTGAGCGTCGCGCCGAAACTTCTTCGGAGCGTGAGCGTTACGGGCGAAGGCGAGTTCAGGTGGTGATCGCCGAAGGTGTGGCACCAAAGAACGTTGAAGGCGACGGTCACACGCCAAAGAAGCGGCAAGGGCCCCTCCTTCGGTGCTCTCGCTCGGAGGTACTAGCCCTGGACGGCGTTGGGGCGACTCGAACCCGGGGGCAACGGCCTGCCTCGTTTGGTTCCTTTCCGAAAGACCGGATGGGGGAGGGGGACCGGGCGCTCCAATTGGGCCACCAGCATCTTGTAC
>DATEEG010000523.1:0-18967 GCA_035281305.1 Acidimicrobiia bacterium
CGAGCTCGTGCAACGGACCGCCGACGATCTCCTCAACATCACCAACTTCGGCCAGAAGAGCCTGGAAGAAGTGATCGCCAAGCTCGATGAGCTCGGCTTGTCCCTGGCGGATCAAGGCAGCAACTGATGCCACGGCCGCGCAAGGGCGCTCGCTTCGGGAACTCCGGAGCACACGAGAAGATCATCCTGGCCAACTTGGCCCGGTCGCTCTTCGCCGAGGGTCAGGTCATAACTACCCTCGCCAAGGCCAAAGCCGTGCGCCCTCTCGCCGAGAAGTTGATCACCAAGGCGCGGCGGGGAGACCTTCATTCCCGCCGCACGATCCTCAAGACCATCCACGACAACGCCGTAGTGACGAAGCTGTTCGACGAAGTGGCCCCGCGCTACGCCGAGCGACCCGGTGGCTATACCCGGATCACCAAGCTGGGTCCGCGCCGCGGGGACGGCGCCGAAGAAGCCCTGATCGAGTTGGTTTGAGTCTTTGACTCAAACCAACTCAGTAGGCAGTCGGCAGCCAGCAGTCGGCAGCCAGCCGGCGGCGGACTCGCCTTATCTCTCCTTCACCCGCTCTGAGTGGGCGGCTTTGCGGGCTTCGACCCCTCTCACCCTCACCGAGTCCGACATCGCCGAGCTGCGAGGCATCAACGTCGCCTTGTCGATCAGCGAGGTCGAGAACATCTACCTCCCGTTGTCGCGATTGCTCAACCTTTATGTCCGGGCCTCGCATCAGTTGTTCAGCGTCACCGACACTTTCCTGGGCAAACCGAACACTCCGGTTCCTTACGTGATCGGAGTGGCGGGTTCGGTGGCGGTCGGCAAATCGACCTCGGCCCGGGTATTGCAGGCGCTACTCAGTCGATGGCCCGACCATCCGCGGGTCGACCTGGTCACTACCGACGGCTTCTTGCTACCCAACGCCATCCTCGAAGAGCGCGGCTTGATGGATCGGAAGGGATTTCCCGAGAGCTATGACCGGCGGCGCCTGCTCGAATTCGTGGCGAATCTCAAGTCAGGGGCGGATGAGGTGGCAGTGCCGGTTTACTCGCATCTGGCCTACGACATCATGGCGGGTGAGACCCGGCAGGTGCGACGGCCCGACATTTTGATCGTGGAGGGCCTCAACGTGCTCCAGGGCGGGGCGACCGGCGCCTTCGTTTCCGACTACTTCGATTTCTCGATCTACGTCGACGCCGATCCCGCCGCCATCGAAGAGTGGTACGTCGCCCGCTTCCTCACGCTGCGGGACACGGCATTCCGGGATCCGGCTTCTTACTTCCACCGTTATGTGAGTTTCACCGACGACGAAGCGATCGCCGAGAGCCGCCGCATCTGGCGCGAGATCAACCTCGTGAACCTGAAGGCGAACATTCTCCCGACGCGGGACCGGGCGACGCTGATCCTCCACAAGAACGCCGATCACGGGGTCGGCAGCGTCAGGTTGCGGCGCCGGTAAGGTCGGCCCCGATGGAGTCTGTGCAGAAGGCAATCCGGCTGACGTTCTTCGATCAGCGCACTGCCCGCCAGGTGATGTTCGAGCACAGCGCAACCGCCGATGCGGTGATGATCGTCGGAGGGGTCTATCTGGCCATCTTCGTGGTCGGATCACTGCGCTCGGGAACGTTCGACCTCCTCCAGGTCGTGCAGGACGTCATCTTCGGGATCGCAGGCTGGTTGTTCTTGTCCTTTTCGATCTGGGTGATGGGCACCAAGCTCATCAAGGGAAACGGGGATCCGCAGACGCTGATCAGGACCGCCGGGTTCGCTTCGTTGCCTCTCCTCCTCCAGGCTCTGACATTCCTCTGGGGCCAACTGGGATTGGTGGGTTTCGTGTGGTACCTGGCCCTGCTGGTGCTGGTTGCCAAGGTGGTCCTTGGCCTTCGATGGGTCGAAGCCGGCGCCGCGGTCGCCCTCGGGGTGGCGCTGATCTATCTGATCCAGACTCTCCTGGGAGGAACGTTCTTCCGCTTCTGATGACCGTCTACCGGATCGACCTGGGCTACGACGGCACTGCCTTTCGCGGTTTTGCCCGACAGGCCGGACAGCGAACGGTTCAGGGTGTACTGGAAGAGCGCCTGGCCAGGGTCCTGGGGGGCGAGGTCACGACTACGGGGGCCGGGCGAACCGACGCCGGCGTCCACGCTCGCCGACAGGTGGTCAGCTTCCAATGGGCCGATGATCTCGACCTGGCGCGGCTGGCCCGGTCGCTCAACGGGATGATGGGACCGGAAGTGGTGGTCGTTTCCGTCGAGAAGGCCGTTGACGATTTCAATGCCAGGTTCTCGGCTCGATGGCGGCTGTACCGATACCTGGTTCTCAACGCGCCACTGGCCGATCCTCTCAATCGTCACTTCTGCTGGCACGTGGCCGAACCGCTCGACTTGACTGCCATGAACGACGCGGCCAAAAGGGTCGTGGGCGAGCACGACTTCGCCTCATTCTGCCGCACCCCTCAAAACGGCTCGACCACCCGACGGGTCCTGTCGGCTGCCTGGGCGATCGAAGGCGAGATGACGGTGTTCACGATCTCCGCCAATGCGTTCTGCCATCAAATGGTGCGCTCCATCGTCGGCTTCATGGTCGACGTGGGCAAGGGTCGTCGTCGGGCCGAAGAGATCGAGACCGTGCTGGCGGCCCGGGATCGATCCAGGGCTTCCAACATGGCGCCCCCCCACGGGCTGATCCTGTGGGACGTGGGGTATTGATCGTGCGTGGTGCGTTCTGCGTGGTGCGTGGTGCGTCGGCTCCGGACGCCGGGGTCGATCTGGCAAATCTGGTTACTCAGTCCCGGTACTCGCGACTCAATAACCGAATCACGTACAGGGCGGGCGTCAGTTACCGAATTTCCCAGCGGACAGGTTGCCGGACGGCCCCCGACGGCAAGTCCTCCTTCGCTGTTCCGAAGTCCACCCACGACGCTGGACCTGTCGACAACGGACGTGGGACGTGAGACCTATGAAGGCTCCTGAGGCGATTCTCTTCGATGCGGGCGGCACCCTGGTTCTGCAGGACCCGCGGGCGTTGTCCAAGCTCCTGGGAATCCCCGTCGATCCGGACCGAGCGTTCGAGGCCCACTACCGGGCGATGGATGCCTACGCCAGGCTGCGGCTTACCGGTGGCGACGAGTCCTGGGTCTGGTGGCAGAACCGTTACTTCGCCGGCCTCGGACTCGCCGCACCCGAAACCGGGGCAGAGTTGACCAGGGACGGATTCGGGCTGTGGAGTATGGCCATCGATGGCACCGTCGAAGCGATCTCGGAACTGCAGAGCGCAGGGATTCGAATCGCCGTGGTCTCCAACTCCGACGGTTCGGTTCGGGAGTCCCTCTCCCGGGCAGGCTTTGACGGGCTTTTCGAGTTTGTCGTGGACAGCCACGAAGTCGGTCTCGCCAAGCCCGACCCTGCCATCTTCGTTCATGCCCTTGGTCAGCTCGGGGTGGACGCCGCTAGCGCCTGGTATGTCGGCGATTCCATCTACCACGACGTCGCCGGGGGAAGCCGGGCAGGTTTGGCGGCAACTGTCCTGATCGACCCTCTGGGCCTGGCCGTCGAACATTCGCCGAGGATCGCTTCGGTAGCCCAGTTGCCCTCGTTTTTGCGCTCGCTCGGCCGACTATGAGCCGGCCAGCCTGGCGGCGATCTCCTGGCCTATCGCCAGTGAGGCGGTAGCGGCCGGGGAGGGTGCGTTCAACACGGCCAGGACCCCGTCACCGCTGGCAAAGGCGAAGTCGTCTACCAACTGACCGTCGGCGGTCAGGGCCTGGGCCCTCACTCCCGCCCCACCCCGCACCAGGTCGTTCGACCGGACCGCCGGGACCAGAGCTCGGACTGCCCTCAGTAGCAGGGCCGGGATCAGCGACCGCGCGATCTCCGCCGAACCGGTTCGCCAGTATCGGCGAGCCAGCCTTATGAGTCCGGGCGTCGAAAGAATTTGGGCGAGTTCTCTCGGGACGATGCGACCCCAGGAATAGCCCTCCCGGGCGAATGCCAGGACCGCGTTGGGTCCGACTTCGATCGTCCCGTCGATCTTCTTCGTGAAGTGAACGCCGAGAAACGGAAACCGCGGGTCGGGGACCGGGTAGATGAGGCTTCGCACCAACTCCGGGCGGCGGAGGTGCCAGTACTCGCCGCGAAATGGAACGATTCGAACATCGGGACGCAGGCCCAGCAAGCGCGCGACTCGATCCGCCTGGAGGCCGGCGCACACTACGACGTTGGGAGCTTGCATTTGCTGCCCTCCTCCCAGGTCTAGTGACCAGGTTGCGCCCTTACGTGTCGCTCCGACCAACTCGGAGCCCGTCACTACCTCGCCTCCTGTTGCCTCGATCCTGCGCCGCAGAGCGACCGCCACTTCTTTGTATTCGACGGTCCCGGCGCCGGGTACGTGCAGAGCGGCGATTCCTCGCGCCTCTGGTTCGAGTGCCTTGAGTTCTTCCGGCGAGATCGATTGGACTCCGTCGACGCCGTTGGCGCGAGCCCGCCGCAGCAACTCGTCGAGGCGTCCGAGTTCCTCCGGACCGGTGGCCACCACGACCTTGCCTCCGATGTGAGTCCGAATCTGCTCTTCGCGGCAGAAGGCCAACATCTGCTCGCGGCCCTCGACACAGAGTCGGGCCTTGGAGGAACCGGGCCGGTAATAGATGCCGGTGTGCAGCACGCCGGAGTTATGCCCGGTCTGATGGGAGGCAATGACCTCCTCCTTGTCGACCAAAGTCACCCGGGCTCCCTTTTCGGACAAGCTCAAGCCTGTAGCCAGGCCGACAATCCCTGCACCGACCACGACCACATCGGGACTCGGGCTCATGTCGGTGTTCCTTTCCATGTCGTCGGAGGGGCCGGCAACGCTCCGGCAGCCTAGGTTTGGCCGATTGACCCCACGGCCATTACCATGTGGCTGCTCCTCCCCGGAGCGCTGTCCCCCTATCAGCCAGGGCCGAACCGTGTGCGGCCCGGATCGCTGGTCGGGCCGTCCGGAGCTTCACACATGAACAACAAGACCTTTTCGCCCAAAACCGCAGACGTCGAACGCCAGTGGTGGGTCATCGACGCCGCCAGCCTGCCCCTCGGGCGCTTGGCGACCGAGGTGGCCGTGCTCCTCCGTGGCAAGCACAAGCCGATTTTCGCCCCTCACGTCGACACCGGCGACTTCGTGATCGTGGTCAACGCCTCTGAGGTGGCGGTGACGTCGAAGAAGAGCCAGGACAAGATCTATTACCGGTACTCCGGCTATCCGGGCGGTCTCAAGGCGGAGAATTTCGAACATCTCCGGGCACGTCGCCCCGAAGCAGTGGTCGAGCGGGCGGTCAGGGGAATGCTGCCCAAGAATCGCCTTGGCCGGCAGTTGATCCGCAAGCTCAAGGTCTACTCCGGTTCCGCTCATCCTCATGAAGCGCAGATGCCCAAGCCCTATGAACTCAATCTCAGAAAGGTGGAAGGCTGATGCCCAAGCCCATCGCTCAGACTGTCGGCCGCCGCAAGGAGGCCGTCGCCCGCGTGCGGCTCCGCGACGGGGCGGGCCGCGTCGTTCTCAACGGCCGTGCCCTCGAAGACTTCTTCCCCACGATGGCCATCCGGATGCGGGTCATGGAACCGATGCAGGTAACGCAGACCCAGAATCGGTTCGATGTCGACGCCACCCTCGAGGGCGGCGGGGTCAACGGCCAGGCCGATGCCCTTCGCCTTGGCATTGCCAGGGCTCTGATCGAATACGACCCGGAGCTGCGCCCAAGCCTCAAGAAGGCCGGCTTGCTGACCAGAGATGCCCGCGCCGTAGAACGCAAGAAGTACGGCCTCCGCAAAGCTCGTAAGGCCAAGCAGTACACCAAGAGGTAGCCACGTAGTGCGTCCTGCGTGGTACGTGTTGCGTTCCTGAAGGGTTCGCTCGACTTGCGGCTAGCTTGAGGATTCATGGATCTCGCCTCCCGAAGCACACTGGGGATTTCACCGACGTCGCGCCTGGGATTTGAACGCACCGCGCACCACGCACCACGCACATGATCGGCACCGGCCGGGCCAACCCGCTTCTTGCCCCCGGGCAACGGCTTTTCGGCACGGACGGCGTGCGAGGAGTCGCCAATCTCGAACTCACGCCCGAACTGGCCGTGGCCATCGGGCGCGCCGCTGGTCTCCAACTCTCCGTGGGACCGGTCGTCGTGGGCCGCGACACCCGCCGTTCCGGCGAGATGCTCGCCCTCGCCCTCCAGGCCGGCTTTCAATCGGCCGGGATCGACACCATCGAGGTCGGGGTCATGCCGTCGGGGGGGATCTCTTATCTGACAGCCGAAAGCGGCGCCACCATGGGCGCCATCGTCTCGGCATCGCACAACCCGGCCGCCGACAACGGAATCAAGCTCCTGTCGGCACTCGGAACCAAACTGACCGATGTCGAAGAGGAACGCATCGAAGAGCGGCTGCGCAACCCCAGCACCCGCATTCCGGGTGGCGAAAATATCGGCACCCGTTTCTTCGACAAGAAGGCCTTCGACCGCTACGTGTCCTTCCTGGCATCCTCCGCGAAGTACAGCTACCGGGGTCTCGAGATCGTGGTCGACGCCGCCAACGGTGCAGCGTTTCGGGCGGCTCCCGCCATGCTCCGGAAGCTGCACGCCTCGGTTGAGGAATGGGCGGTCGAACCTGACGGCACGAACATCAATCTTGGCTGTGGATCCACACACCCCGAGTTCCTGGCTGCCAAAGTCAACGGACGAATCGGGCTTGCTTTCGACGGCGATGCCGATCGTCTGCTTGCCTTCGACGAAGACGGGCGTCCCCTCAATGGGGATGTGATCATGGCCATCATCGCCCGACACTGGAAAACCCAGGGGCGGTTGAAGGGCAATCTGGTGGTGGCCACCGTCATGTCCAACCTCGGCTTTCGCAAGGCGATGGAGGACGCAGGGATCGAGGTGGTCGAGACCAAAGTCGGCGACCGCTACGTTCTCGAGGAGATGCAGGCCCGCAAGGCAGTCCTCGGCGGCGAACAATCCGGTCACATCATCTTTCTCGACAAGGGCCGCACCGGCGACGGGTTGTTGACGGCTGTCCGGCTTCTCGACGTCGTGGCCGGGACCGGGCTCCAACTGCGAGAGCTTCGGCGCCAGGCAATGACCGAGTATCCGCAGGTACTGCGCAACGTAAAAGTCGGACGCGGTGCGCAGTTGGACGGCGCCCAAGGGGTTTGGAACGCCGTCCGCGAGGTCGAAAGGGAACTAGGCGACGGCGGCAGAGTCCTGGTACGCGCCTCCGGTACTGAACCCCTGGTGCGGGTGATGGTGGAAGCCTCTAGCGAGGACAGCGCAGTGGACTACGCTGATCGGCTCGCAGAGATAGTGGCCCGCGAACTGGCGAGCTGAAGGCTCCGGCGGTTGTTCGAGTGATTGGAGGTGGGTCCGAGAGAGTCGGTATCTGAACTGAACAGGAACGCGACCACGACGTTCTCGAAAAAGCGCCTGGCCTCTCAGATCCTGAGAGGTGACGAGGAGGAAGGTCATCGAAATTTTCGGCGGATGCCTTCCCGGCCATTCACGGTCGTACGACAGCACTCAAAATCCGGAGGCGACTCCGGCACAGAGGTTCTCTCGATGTGAATTGACCCACCTGTGGTAGACCCCATGGGACGGACAGGTGGGACGACCCAGTAGGACGACCCCATGGCATGAGCCAGTGGGCGATGTGTCCAGCCAGCCACCCGGTGGCCCAACCGGTGTCATGGCGAGGTCGTTGCGGTCGCTCATCACCTTGCCGGGGGGGCACGATGCCCTTCCGTCTCGAAAGGACATCTCATGTGCGGCATTGTTGGTTATGTCGGCCCGCGATCAGTGGTCGACGTCTTGATTCCAGGTTTGGCCCGGCTCGAATACCGAGGATACGACTCGGCCGGTATTGCCATTCACAAGGACCACGGCATCTCGGTGGTCAAGAAGGTTGGCCGTATCGCCGAGCTCGAGCGGACGCTGGCCCAGGCTCCGATCCCACCGGCTCACACCGGGATCGGACACACCCGTTGGGCGACCCACGGGGTGCCGAACACGATCAACGCCCACCCCCATCGTGACTGCGAAGGCAACGTGATCGTGGTCCACAACGGAATCATCGAGAACTGGGCCGAGCTCAAGGCGCAGCTGCTCGCCCGCGGTCATGAGTTCGCCTCCGACACCGACACCGAAGTTGTCGCCCATCTGATCGAAGACATGTCGGACCTGCCACTCGACGAAGCCGTCAGGCGGGTGATGCGAACCGCCGACGGCTCCCTGGCTCTCGTGGTGATGAGGACCTCCGACCCGGACCTGTTGGTAGGGGCAAGGCGGGGGAGTCCGCTCGTGGTCGGCAAGGGCGAGGGGGAGAACTTCATCGCTTCCGATATCCCGGCGTTCCTCGAACACACCCGTCAAATGCTGATCGTGGACGACGATCGGGTGGTCTCGATAAGACGCGACTCGGTGACCATCACTGATCTCGACGGCAACCTGATAACACCGGTTCAGCGGCAGATCGACTGGGACCTCGAAGCCGCCGAGAAGGGTGGCTTCCAGACGTTCATGGAGAAGGAGATCTACGAACAGCCCAAGGCCATCGCCGACACGATTCGGGGTCGAATCGACAAGAACGGGCACGTACATCTCGAGGAGTTGGGCCTCGATCCGTCCTTGCTCCAGCAGATCGACAAGGCTTTCGTGATTGCCTGTGGCACCTCCTACCACGCGGCCATGATGGCCAAGTACGCCATCGAGCGGTGGACCAGGCTCCCCGTCGAGATCGATATAGCCTCAGAGTTCAGATATCGGGATCCCGTCCTGGACCGGCGGTCACTTGTCATCGCCATCTCCCAATCGGGTGAGACCCTCGATACGCTGGCGGCATTCCGATACGCCCGCGCCCAGAGCGCGACTCTCATCGGCGTCACGAATGTGGTCGACTCGGCGCTGGCCCGCGAAGCCGACGCGGTTCTGTACACCCGGGCCGGCCCCGAGATCGGGGTGGCCGCGACCAAGACTTTCACCACCCAGCTGGTGGCTATGCAACTGCTAGGTCTCTACCTGGCTCAGGCTCGCGGGTCCGAGGACGAAGGCACCATCGCCCACCTGGCCGAGGCCGTCAGAAGGCTCCCCGCCCTGGTCGAGGAAACCCTGGCGGCATCCGAGGGAATCTCCCGCCTCGCCCGCGACTTCGCCAGCACCAGGGATGTGTTCTTCCTGGGCCGATCAGGTGACTTCCCGGTGGCGATGGAGGGGGCTCTGAAGCTCAAGGAGATTGCCTACGTCCGGGCCGAGGGTTACGCCGCCGGGGAGATGAAACATGGCCCCATCGCTCTCATCGAACCGGGCGTGCTCGTCGTCGGAATTGCCACCGACACCCATGTGAGGTCCAAGACCCTCTCCAACATGCAAGAGATGAAGGCACGGGGAGCGACCATTCTTCTGCTGGTCGAGCAGGGACATGAGGCCGAGGCCAAAGATGTGGCCGACCACGTCCTCGTCGTTCCCCCGGGTCCCGATCTGATCTGCACGGTGACGTCGGTGGTGCCACTCCAACTGCTGGCCTATCACATCGCCACCGCCAAGGGCCTCGACGTAGACAAGCCGAGAAACCTGGCTAAGACCGTGACGGTGGAGTAAACCAATGGTGATCCTGGTGGTTCATGCTGCTCCGTTTCGCGATCCGCGATCCGCGATCCGCGATCCGCCAGAACTGGCTCAAGCGGATAGCGGATCGCGGATCGCGGATCGCGGATCCAACTAGCGTTCCCTCCATGAGAATCGTAGGTTTGGGGGTCGATCTCGCCGACATCGCCAAGATCGACTCCGTACTCACGCGGTACCCGCGCTTTGCCGAGCGCTGCTTCACCGAACATGAGCGGGCATACGCCTCCCGCTTCGCCAACCCGGCCCGTCGCTATGCCGCTCGCTTCGCCGGGAAGGAAGCGGTGATGAAGTCGCTGGGGAATGGTTGGCGGGATCTCCGCTGGACCGATATCGAGATCACCGGGGGTGGCGCGCCGCGAGTGGTGCTCCGGGGCACTGCGGCCAAACGGGCCGAGATCCTGGGTGTCGTCGAGATTCTGGTCACGATCACCCATACCGATACGACCGCGTTGGTCATGGCGGTCTCGATGGGAGAGCACGAATAGGTGCGTCCGGTCATCACGCCGTTGGAGGCTGGCAGGCTCGATCAGAACAGCACGGTTCCAATCGGCACTCTCATGGAACGGGCTGGCCGGGCGGTCGCACTGGCGGCGGTGGAGATGGGAGCCGCATACGGCACGCGGGTCTCGGTCCTGGCGGGACCGGGCAACAACGGCGGTGACGGCTATGTCGCCGCTCGACTTCTGCGCGAACGCGGGGTCGGCGTCGAGATCCTGGCACTGTCCGAACCCAAGACCGATGCGGCGATAAATGCGATGTCACGGGCCCGGGCCGGCGGCGTCCCGATCTCTGCTTTGGGGTCGCCTCATGGCACCGATCTGGTCATCGATGCCCTCTTCGGGGGAGGTTTCAGGGCGGGCATCCCTCGCCCCGTCAACGACTGGATCGATACCCCTTGGCCGGTGCTGGCGGTCGACATCCCAACCGGACTCGATCCGGCCTCCGGAGACATTGCCGATGGAGCCTTTCGGGCCACTCGCACGGTCACCTTCCACGCCCACAAAGTGGGGCACGTGATCGGAAAAGGTCCCGACATGTGCGGAGTCGTCACCGTGGCCGACATCGGACTGGAGGGCGGAGATCCTGAGCTCTTGCTGACCGAGGAAATAGACGCTCCTCGTCCATCACGCTCGAGGACGGCCCACAAGTGGTCGGCGGGGTCGGTGCTCGTTGTCGGCGGTGGCCCTGGCATGACCGGCGCCGCATTGCTGGCCGGCAAGGCAGCGCTGGGCTTTGGCGCCGGCGCGGTTGGGGTCGCCGTCCCTCCGGAGGCTGCGACGATCGCCGCCGCGGCTGCCCCCGAACTCCTGCATTACCCGATGGACGACCTTCCCATCCGTTATGACGTGCTGGTGATCGGCCCCGGCCTCGGGACCGGGCACACCGATCTGGTGAGAAAGATCCTGTCCTCGTGGGAAGGGCCGATGGTGATCGACGCCGATGCACTGGCAGCGATCGCTCCCGCTCGCGTCGTTGGAGATGACGCGATCAGCCCTCGGAGCAGGACCGTCATCACGCCGCATGCCGGTGAGTTCGAGAGAGTGACGGGTCAGGCACCGAGTTACCCGGGAGCCCGCGAGCTCGGCCGGCGGATGGGTGCCACCGTTCTTCTCAAAGGCAACCCGACCTTCGTCACAGATGGTGGGACGCCGTGGCTGGTCAACAGCGGGGGTCCGGAATTGGCGACGATCGGGACCGGCGACGTCCTTGCGGGCATGACGGCTGCTCTGCTGGCGGCAGGTCAGGATCCAGTCGAAGCTGGCCGGTCGGCGGCCTACTGGCACGGTCGGGCCGGCGCCGATTTGGCCCGGACCCGGGTCGTGACCGCTCTGCGACTGGTCGACGAGATCGGGAAGTTTCGATGAGGCCTTCCTGGGTCGAGGTTGATCTCGAAGCAGTACGTCACAACGTTCGAGCGCTGGCGGGGGTGATCGCCCCGGCCGTGCTGTGCGCGGTGGTCAAGGCCGACGGCTACGGCCATGGGGATGTCCCCGTCGCCGAGGCCGCAGTCGATGCCGGTGCGGCCTGGCTGGCCGTGGCGCTATTGGAGGAGGGGGTTCGCCTCCGCGAGGCCGGCGTGGATGCCCCGATCCTCTTGTTGTCCGAACCACCTTTGGCGGACGCCCCTGAGGTTGTTCGATGGAATCTCACCCCGACGGTCTATCGAGCCGAGTTCGTGAAAGCTTTACGGGCCGCCGGGGCCGAGCGGGTTCAAGTCAAGGTGGACACCGGCATGCATCGGGTCGGAGTGGCCCCGCCGGCCCTCCCCGCCCTGGTCGAGGGCTGCCGCGCCGCGGGGGTCACGGTTGCTGCGATCTGGACCCACTTCGCGGTCTCAGAGGAGGTCGGGGACTTCACGATCGCGCAGATAGATGCGTTCGACGATGCGATCGCCGGCATGGATGTCCCGATGACTCATCTGGCCAACACGGCGGGCGGGATCCTCTATCCCCAGGCTCGTCGCGACATGGTGCGAATCGGCATCGGTATCTACGGGATTCATCCCGGTCCGGTGACGCGTCCCCGGGTAGCTTTGAAACCGGCGATGCGGATCGTGTCCCGGGTCGGATACGTTCAGCGACTCGCCGCAGGTGACCGACCCTCCTACGGTCGAAGGCGGGCGCTCGATGGAGACTCCAACGTCGTCACGGTTCCGATCGGGTATGCCGATGGATTTCCGCGAGGATTGTCCGATCGAGGTCAGGTCCTGATCGGTGGTCGCCGCCACCCGTTGGCCGGCACCGTGACCATGGACCAGATCATCGTCGATGTGGGTGACATGTCGGTGCAGGAGGGTGACGAAGTCGTCCTGATCGGGCGCCAGGGCGATGAAGAGATAACTGCCGACGAGTGGGCCGGGCTGCTGGGAACGATCGCCTATGAAGTCGTCTGCCAGATCGGTCCGCGGCTGCCGAGAAGGTACTCGTGACCCTCACGTCGATTCCCGGAATCGAGGTCGGCCACTGGACCGACGCCGAGCACCGAACCGGTTGCACGGTGGTCGTTCTACCGGAGCCCAACATCACGACGGTCGAGGTGCGAGGCGGGGCCCCCGGCACGCGTGAGACCGACCTCCTGGCGGTCGGCATGAGGGTGGAGCAGGTGCAGGCGATCCTGTTGACAGGCGGGAGCGCATTCGGGCTGGCAGCGGCGGATGGAGTGGTCCGCGAGTTGCTGGCCGATGGTCGCGGTCATCCCACTCCCGCTGGCCCGGTTCCCATCGTTCCCGGTGCCGTCGTCTTCGACCTGGCGCCCACCGGTGGTGGCCGGCGGCCGGGGCCGGAGGAGGGCGCCGCCGCTTATCGGGCCGCTTCAGGCGGACCGGTCGAGATGGGTTTGGTCGGGGCGGGCACCGGGACGTCGTGTGCGAAGTGGCGCGGGTTCGAATATCTGGTGAAGTCCGGGATAGGTTCGGCGGTGGTCGACACCCCGGATGGCCATCAGGTCGCAGCCCTGGTCGTTCTCAACCCGGTCGGTGACGTCTTCACTCTCGAAGGTGAGTCGCTCACCGGTGGATCACCGGTGCCGCCCGCCTCGGGTTTGCCGCTGCCGGCGGCCAGTTCGACGATGACCAACACCACCCTGGTCGTGGTGGCGACAACGGCGGCGATGTCGAGGGCCGAATTGACGAGGCTGGCGATCCGTGCCCACGACGCTCTGGGAGCGTGTCTGCGTCCCGCCCACACCCGCTTCGATGGCGACGTCGTGTTCGTTAGCGCAGTCGGAGCGGATCGCGGCGACGTCGACCTGGCCGCCGAAGGTGCGTTCGCCGCCACGGGCCGGGCGATCGAGGCGGGACTCAGGGCTTCGATGTGAAAGGTGAGCAACCGTTTCGGGTGCTGATGGTCTGCTGGGGCAACATCTGCCGTTCACCGACGGCGGAAGGGATCCTGCGACACTTGGCCGATCAGCGTGGCGTCGCAGTGGAGGTCGACAGCGCAGGTACCAGCGCCGAGCATCGGGGGAGTCCCCCTGATCGCCGTGCGATCGCCGAAGCCGCCCGGCGTGGGGTTGATATCTCCGACCAGCGGTCCCGACAGATCCGGAGGAGCGACTTCGACGACTTCGATTTGATCCTCACCGCCGATGAGATGGTCGACCGGCGGGTCCGGCGTCAGGCTCCGAGTGGTGCCAGGGCGCGGATTATGAAGATGACCGAGTCCTTGCCCGACTTCGAAAAGTTTCCCGAGGTACCGGATCCGTACTACGGCACTGCTCAGGACTATCAGGCCGTGTACGACCTGCTCGAACGATCGATGAACGAGTTACTGGGGTCGCTGGAGGACGAGGCGCCGGCTCCATAATCCGTGAATCTGAAGGCTACTTCCGGCGGAAACCGCATCCTATAACCTCAGGTTTCCGGTTTTGTCAGAAATGACGCCGGGTCCTTTTCGAAGGCGCGTTGGCAGCCGGGGGCGCAGAAGTAATAGGTCGTGCCGTCGTGCTCGGTTTTGAAGCGAGCCGTGGCGATCTCGACCGTCATCCCGCAAACCGGGTCGATTGCTTGCTCCATGTGTTTCACCTCCACGGTTGTGTGACCGATGGCCTTCAACGAGACGATCTCGGCCAGTATCGCCACCGCCATCTCCTCATGGCGGGTAGAACCAAGGTCGAGGCCGGCCGGGGATCGAACCCTTGCCAGGTTCTCTTCGCTGACTCCCTTGTCGCGCAGCCATGACATCACCGATCCGGCCCGTTTGGACGAGGCCACCAGACCGACGTACCGGGCCGGAGTGGCGAGCGCAGCCTCGACCGCCGGCTCGTCATAGTGGCCCTGGGTGGCGACGACGATCCACGAGTCGGGGCCGGCCCCTTCGAGGGCAGGCTCGTCGGTGATGGTGACCCGCCAGTCGAGCGCTTTGGCCAGGGCGGCCAGAGTCGAGACCATCGGCGATGACCCGACGATCCTCAGGTCGGGGGTCGGCAATTGGGGCTCCACGAACACCTCCATCGCTCCCTCGCTGGAACAGGCCATCGCAACGCTCAGCACCTCGGGACGATGGTCATGTTCTCCCAGCACCAGCAATCTCGGCTGCCCGTCGACCAGCGACTCGAGGGCGGCCGCGACCACGCTCGGCCGGGCGCAGGCACCTCCCAACCAACCCTCGACGCTGCCATCGGCCAGGACGATTGCCTTGGCACCTGCCTTCCCCGAGGAAGGCCCCCGGCGCCATGTCACCGTGGCCGTCGCAAACGGAGTCCCTTCCTCCAGGAGACGGGCCACCTGTTCGAAGAAGGTCACGATCCAGGCACCACGGTTCCTAAGGCTTGACCGCGATCCCGTTGATCGCGCCCCAGACCCTATGCGGAAGTACCGGCATGTCGAGGTCGGTGACACCCCGGGACCAGAGGGCATCGACCACGGCGTTGACGAATGCCGCCGGGGCTCCCACCGTGGCCGACTCGCCAACGCCCTTGGCTCCGATCGGATGGTGGGGAGAGGGCGTTACCGTCGCCCCCAGGCGAAAGCGCGGCGTCTCCCACGCCGTCGGGACCAGGTAGTCGAGGAAGTTCGTCCCGATGCAGTTGCCCTGCTCGTCGAAGGTGATCCACTGGTTGGTCGCCTTGGCAAACCCCTCGGTCAATCCGCCGGTGATCTGGCCCGCAACGATCATCGGATTGATGCGGACGCCACAGTCGTCGACCGCGACCATGTCCAGGACCTTCCAGGTGCCGTCGCCGGTGTCGACCTCCACGACGACGATGTACGACCCGAAGGGGTAGGTCATGTTCGGTGGGTCGTAGTAGCACACGTCCTCGAGGCCGGCTTCCGCCCCGTTGGGGTGATTGGTGTAGGCGGCGAATGCGATTTCCTGGATCGTGACGCCGCGGTCGGTGCCCTTCACAGAGAACTTTCCGACCTCCCACTCCAGGTCTTCGGGGGCCGCCTCGAGGAGGTGGGCCGCCAGGAGGCGAGCCTTTTCCCGAACTTTGCGAGCGACCATCGCGGTGGCGGCGCCTCCGACCGGGGTCGAACGAGAGGCATAGGTGCCGAGGCCATACGGGGTGTTGTCGGTGTCGCCCTCCATGACCTTCACGTCGGCCGAAGGAATCCCGAGCTCCTCGGCCACGATCTGAGCGAAGGTCGTTTCATGGCCCTGGCCCTGCGATTTCACACCGAGTTTCAAGATCGCTTTGCCGGTCGGATGAACCCGCAACTCGGCCGAGTCGAACATCTTTATCCCGACGAGGTCGAATTCCTGGGAGTTGCCGGCCCCGACCACCTCGGTGAAGGAGGCGATGCCGATTCCGATCAGCTTGTTACCCGAGGCTTGCTCCTTCTGCTTCTTGCGCCACCCCTCGTAGTCGATCATCTCCATCGCCATCCGCAAGGCGGTGTGATAGTCGCCGGAGTCGTAGATGAAGCCGGTCGGTGACTTGTACGGGAACTGCTCTGGCTTGATGAAGTTCTTCAAGCGAAACTCGGCGGGATCCATCCCGATCTCATGGGCGGCCTTGTCGACCAACCTCTCGATGAAGTACGAAGCCTCCGTGACCCGGAACGAGCACCGGTACGCCACCCCCCCGGGAGCCTTGTTGGTGAAGGCACCCTTGGCGGATACGTAGGCAGCCGGATAGTCGTAGCTCCCGGTGCATATGTGGAAGAGGCCCGCGCGGAACTTGGACGGCTGCGCGTCGGAATAGAACGCCCCCTGGTCGGAGAGGACGTTCGATCTCATCGCGATGATTCGACCGTCGGCGTCGAGGGCCAGTTCCCCGTTCATGTGGTAGTCCCGCCCGAACCCGGTCGAGATGAGATTCTCAGACCGTGATTCGATCCACTTCACCGGCTTGCCGATCAACAGGGACGCCGCCGTCGCCACCACGTACCCCGGATAGATGGGAACTTTGTTGCCAAAGCCACCTCCCAGGTCAGGTGAGATGATCCGGATGTTCTCCTCGGGCAGTCCGGCCACGATCGCAAACAGGGTGCGATGCAGATGGGGAGCCTGGGAGGTCATGTAGAGGGTCACCTGGCCGTTGGACGGGTTGACGTCGGCCAGCATTCCGCATGTTTCCAGCGGTGAAGGATGCGAGCGGGGGTAGTGGGTGCTGATTTCCACCACCTTGGCCGCTCTGGCAAACGCGGCGTCGGTGGCCGCCTTGTCGCCGGACTCCCAGGTGTAGGCGACGTTGTCGACCTGGCCTTCCTTCTCGTCTCGAATGAGGACTGCGCCTTCCTCCAGCGACTGTTGGGGGCCGGTGATGGGCTGCAACTCTTCGTAATCGACCTCGATCAGCGGCAGCGCATCCCGGGCGATGTAGGGATCGGTGGCGATGACCGCTGCCACCTCCTGACCCTGGTAGCGGACCTTGTCGGTGGCGAGGACGGCCTGGGTATCGCCCGACAGGGTCGGCATCCACGCCAGGTTGTGGGCCGCCATCAGCTCGCCGGTCACGACGGCGACGACTCCCTCCATCGCCTGTGCGGCGGAGGTGTCGATCGAGCGGATCCGTCCATGGGCGATCGGCGACCGCAGGATGGCCATATGGAGCATCCCCGGTAGCGTGATGTCGTCCAGGTAGTTGCCGCGGCCCTGGATGAACCGGCCGTCTTCTTTACGCCGGACCGAGTGTCCGATGCCTCCCACTTCGGGCGTTGTCTTGAGATGTTCGGCCCCCAGGTCGAGGGTGTTCTCCACGTGGTGGGTTGCGGTCATGGTCAGCTCCCCTTTCCGGTCATGCCGACAGGTTGTCCGGCGGCGCCCGCAGCCTGGATTGCGGAGACGATGTTGATGTAGCCGGTGCAACGGCAGAGGTTGCCGGAGATGGCCCATCTCACTTCGTCGTCGGTCGGGTTGGGGTTCTCCTCGATCAGGGCGGAGCCCACGAGCATCATGCCCGGAGTGCAGAAGCCGCACTGCAGGCCGTGGTGTTCCTTGAAGGCTTCCTGGATCGGATGGAGGGCACCGTTTTGCTTGAGCCCCTCGACCGTCTTGATCGACGAACCGTCGGCCTGGACTGCAAAGATCGTGCACGACTTGACCGGCTTGCCGTCGAGCAAGACGGTGCAGGCCCCGCACGAGGTCGTGTCGCACCCGATGTGGGTGCCGGTCATCCCCAGGTTGGTTCTGATGAAATCGACCAGGAGAAGGCGGGGTTCGGCATCCTTCGAATAGGCGGTGCCGTTGACGGTTACGTTGACTTGCACGTCAGCCCTCCCTTTCCACTTGCGGGGGTCCCGACGCCCGGCCGCCTTGGGCTACGGCCAATGCTCTGGCCAGCCCCCGCTTGGTGTATTCGCGAACCACCGCCTGTTTGAACTCGGCCGGCCCCCGGACATCGGAGTCGGGTGCGCATCCCCTTGCGGCTGCTTCGGCAGCTTCTGCAAAGAGCTCGTCGGAGGGGGTCTGGCCCATGAGAATCGCCTCGGCGGCATACGCCTTCATGTTGCAGGTATGGACCGAGGTCAGGCCGATTCCTGCCCCGCTGATCTTCCCCTGATCGTCGAGTTCGAGGTGAGTGGCGACTCCGACCGTCGCGTAGTCGCCGATCTTCCGTTCGAGTTTGATGTAGGCGCCGCCGGCTGCAGCGGTGGGTACCGGTACCCGCACCTCTTTGACCATCTCCCCCGGCTGCAGCGAGTTGGTGAAGAAGTCGACGACGAAATCAGCGATTGGGATGACCCTCTCGCCTTCCTGGGACACTGCAACCACGGAGGCGCCCACGGCCAGCATCACCGAGTTCCAGTCGCCCTCCGGGTCGCAGTGGGCGACCGAACCACACAGGGTTCCGCGATTCCTCACCAAGGGATCGGCGATCCACGGTGCGGCGTCGGCCATGATCGCGCTCGCTTCCGGAACCAGCGGGGATGTGACGATGTCGGCATGCCGGGCCAGGGCGCCGATGGCGAGATGGCCGTTATCGCGACGGATGTAAGAAAGTTCGGGGATCCGGTTGATATCAACCAGATGGGTTGGTGAGGCCAGCCTCATCTTCATCATGGGGATCAAGCTCTGGCCACCCGCCAGAACTCGTCCATCCTCTCCTAGCCGGGCAAGCTCCGATAGCGCCTCGGGCAAGCTTGCCGGGGCCGAGTAGTCGAAACGCGGCGGATACATCTCTCCTCCGATCTATTCCGGGGCGCGTTCTAATGAGGGCGAAGCTAGTTGTGACCCGCCCGCCGGGTGAGCGGACCGGGGAATATTCGACAGACCGATCGGGTCTTTTCGGTCCGCCGGGTTGACCCGGTTGGGTCAGGGGCGGCCGGGGGGACGAGTGGCCACGCCTTCCTACACCAGTCCCGGGCGGGCGGCCTCGGCGGCGGCTTCGGCTCGCCTGGTTACGCCAAGACGATTGAAGATGGAACGGATCCTTCGTTTGACACTC
>DATEEG010000524.1:0-8797 GCA_035281305.1 Acidimicrobiia bacterium
TGGTGCCGGCCGCGCTGGAGCACGACATTTCGGCCGACGCCAACAGCAGCCTCGAAAGAGCCAACGGCCGCCTCTTCGCGGGCCAACTCACGGCCAATCAGTTCGTCGGCCCGCCCCTGGGAGCCCTGCTGTTCGGCGTCAGTGCCTCGCTTCCACCCCTGGTCGATGCCGTCACCTTCTTGATCAGCGCGATCCTCCTGACGGGTATCCGGCTTCCCCGCCGGGAAGCGGCGATCGAGCGGCGGTCACTTCCGGTCGAGTTGCGGGAGGGCCTCGTCTGGTTGTGGCAGAACCAGAACATTCGGGCGCTGGCTATCGGGGCCGGGGTGATCAACCTTGCCCACACCGGGGCGATGGCAGTGCTTGTCCTGTTTGCCACCGCCACGCTGGGACTGTCCGAGATCGGCTTCGGGGCCCTGTTCGTCATTTCGGCCGTTGGAGCCCTGGTCGGCAGCCTGACGGCCAGCCGGGTTTCGGAGCGACTGGGCCGGAGGACCACCGTCTTGATCTCGGTGGCGGCGATTGCCATCAGCCTTCTGGCGATCGGCCTGTGGCCGGCGGTCGTGGTGACAGCCGTGGGGTTGCTGGCGGTCGGACTGGCGAGCGAGTTCTGGAATGTCGTAGCCGTGAGCTACCGCCAGAACGCCACCCCCGACCGGTTGCGCGGGCGGGTGATGAGCGCCTACCGATTCATCGCTTACGGGTCGTTTCCGCTGGGTGCCCTGCTGGGAGGATGGATCGCCGCGAACTTTTCGATCGCCGCCGCCTTTTCTTTTGGAGGCATCCTCGTGACCCTCCTGGCGGTGTTCATGGTCGGAACCCTCGGGGATCTGAATTAGAAACGGAGGCCCGGCGGGCTTTTCGCGACCCGGGCGGTGCGTGCGGCGTACCGGCTGGGTGATAAAAACGATGTTGGCGGAGAGGGAGGGATTTGAACCCTCGGGAGGGCTATATCACCCTCCACTCGCTTAGCAGGCGAGCGCCTTCGACCACTCGGCCACCTCTCCAGACTGGAACTCTGAGCCCAGAGTCCGTTGCGATCCCGGTTCGATCGCCCGCCAATGATGCCACGGAAACCAACTCCGACCACAACCGGCTCAAGCAGGGAGAAGCGACCACCGGGCCAGCGGAGATCTAACACCGGAGGACGCCGGCCATCGATGTTGACGAGGAGTTGGCCGAGGCGACTCTGGCGAACCTAGGGGTTTCCCCAGTGCCCTGGGGTAGGTTTGCTTGATACGTTTCGGCTCTCATGCGGCCCCGTCTCCTCATCGCTTTGCTGCTCCTCGCCGCCTGTACTCAAGGCGACTCGGCCGAGCCGTCGACGACTGGGACGACCACTACCACAACTTCGTCCAGCACTTTGGACACTTCCCCGACTACCACCATCGCCCCCGGGGAAGGGGCGGAGGTCATCGATGGGTTCTCGTTCGCCGACCAGGAGGCGGTCTACCTGCTGGTCGACCACCGAAGCGATCCGGAGGTCGTGGCGGCGGCTGAGGCGGCACTTGCGGGGGGAGCTTCGGGGGACGAACTGTGGGCGGCCACGTTCGTGTGGTCCAACGAGGGAACCGACCCCGACCCTCTTCTGGAGTTGCTCGACGATGAGGACTCCAGCATTCGTTACATGGCTGCGACCGGATTGATCGGGCGGGGACGAATCGAGGGATTCGGTCCACTCATCGCAGCGTTGACCGACGAAGGCGTTCTTCGTGGCTTCGAACCGGCCGGCCCTGTTTGGGCCGCGGCGACGACGGCTCTCGTACGATTCACCGCGATCTCCGCCCATGGTCCTCCCTGGGACGCCGATTCGGCCCGACTCCAAATAGCCCAGGACCGGTGGCAGGAGTGGCTGGAGGCCAACCAGTCGCGGCTCGCCTTCGACGCCGTCGATTTGATCTGGAGCACGGAATGAGCCTGCGCAGGTCGGCAGTCGTGGCTTGCCTCGTCGCCCTGCTGCTGCTGTTGGCTCCCTCGAGTTCGGCCCTCAATGCCGCCGTCACCTGGCGCGTGTTTCACGGATCGAAGACGATCGAACTCACCGCTCGGATAGCGGCCTACATGGTCCCGGCCCCGAGCAACGGGCTGCAGATGCAGCGTTACCTCGACGCCATTGGGGCCATCAAGGCCGACATCGAGAGGGCCTGGGGCGGAAAGTCCTTCAAGTGCTACCGGCTCGTCGTCAAGGTCGAGGTCCGCGCGGCCTCGGGTCCGTCAGACGTTCGCCCCACCGAGTTCCCGGTTCGCCTGGATGCGTCGCTGGTACCGCGAAGCAGCGGGGTTGGGATGGAGCATGAGCGATCACACGTCAGGGTGGCCGGATACGACCCTGACAATTACCTCAGCGACGATCCCCAATGGGACCCGGTCACAGGACCAACCTCTCACCCGAGCAACTGGGAGTTGACCGCCCCGGCCGGTGTCTATGCCCATGAGTTCGGCCACCTGCTGGGCCTGGACGACAACTACGTCGAGGGCACCGGAGCGTTGCGGCCCGGAGCCGCCGACGACATCATGCGGAGGTACACCTCCGACGTCTCCGACCAGACCATCGTCAAAGCCATCCGACGCAGCGGGGAGGTGGACGAATCGCTCATCAAGTGCCCACTGGACATCACCCTCGAGCGGACCGAACAGAACCTGTTCTTGCTCACCCTCGAACTCGAAGTCACTGGTTGCGCACCTGACTACGAGCCCTCCTCAACCGACCCGGGACGGCCCGGGCAGGTCACGTTCTCCGGCGAGGTCTTGTTTGCAGGCTCCTACCTGGAGGCCTTTCCCGAAATACCCTTCCGGGTGACGGAACGCGGCGGCGCCCTGGCATTCGTTTCGACTTGGCGACAGCCCGAACGCGACGTGTCGGTGAGCCTCGGCCCCGGGGGCGAACTCCGCCAGGGCGTGTTCACCAAGCGGGTGCCCTTGCTCAGCCGGCCGGATCCGGTGACCCTGCACAACTCGCGGGGCCAATTGGCGACCGGCAAGATCATGCAGATCACACCGCGAGACGCGCCGTGTCCTTGAACAGGCGTCAGCGCACGGCCCTCCTGCTCGTTCTGGCAGTCCCGGCCCCGTTGGTGGCCCTAGTGCTTCCCAATTCCGACGTCCAGGCAGCATTCGCGGTCCTCGCCCAACCGTCGGTGCCGGCTCCGATCGATGGAGACACAGAAATCGCGGATGGCCGCTTCGAGCACCAGCGAGCCTGTGACGAGTTGCGGGATCGCTATCAAGCAGCGGATGCTCCCGTTCCGGCAGGATCAATCGTCCGGGAAGACACCTTCGGCAACCTGCAAGTCGAGGCGCCGTTCGGGCCGGCAGCCGTGATCATGGCCGAGACGACAACCGGTTCGTGTGAGTATCAGATTGCCGCCAACCCGACGATGGTGATCGCAGCCGGCGCAAGTGATCAGGTCGCACTCTTCTCCGGTGTGTTTTGCTCCGCTCTCCTGGGCTACCCGGCCGTCGGTGGTGAGTTTCTCGAGCAAGGTGAGCCACAGGCCGTGTTCGCCGTCATGACTGACCCGGATCGGAATGAATGGCAGATCGCGATTGGCCCCGGCACTCTTGAACAGGCTCTCGGCAGCTCGGAAGAGCCGGGTCCGGAAGTAGTGCTGGGCTCATTTGTCGCAACAATGGAAGAAGGTGTTCTGATCGGCGACGGCTCCAGCGATGCGGGCCAGTTGCATCTCGAGATGCGCTGCACGCCGTTCCGACCCGTTTTCGAGACATCCGATTGACGCCCCAACGGCTCTGAGCAGAAGTCCTCGCGAGCGGAAGCCCGGGCTTGCCAGGGACGCGCCCTCAGGTTCGTTTGGGAGGCGATTGGCGGCTCCGATGGTCGAGATATGAAGCCAGGGCCAGGACGAGGTACAAGGCTGCCAAACCCGTGGGCACCCACCGAATCTCACGATCGGTGACGGCGATGAGCAGACCTACTACAAACGCAGCCCCGAGAAAGAAGAAGGCTCTCCGATCCATCAGCTGAGCGCCGATACGACGAAGTAGGTGGCCCCGGCAATGATCCAGGCCCCGGGGATGGTCAGAATCCACGCCCAAACCACCCTCCCGGCCACGCCCCAGCGCACGGCGGAGAGTCTCCGGCTGGCGCCTACGCCGACAATCCCACCCGTGATGGTATGGGTTGTCGATACGGGAATACCCGCGTGAGAGGTGAAGAAGAGGGTCGCCGCCGCCGCCGTTTCAGCGGCGACGCCGCCGATCGGTTGCAAGCGCGTTATCTTCGACCCCATGGTCTTGACAATACGCCAGCCTCCCGAGAGGGTGCCAAGGCCGATTGCCGTATGGGCGGAGAGAATTACCCACAGCGGAACGTCAGAGCCGACCGGCAGATGCCCGCTCCCGATCAGGACGGCCAGGATCACTCCCATCGTTTTCTGAGCATCGTTCCCTCCGTGCCCCAGGCTGAATGCCGCGGCGGAAACCAGCTGACCTCGTCGGAACAGCCTGTTGATGCGGTCGACCCTTTGACTACGGGCGACCGCCCATTGCAACCCGATCATGAGAACCATGCCTAGGGCGAGGCCCAGAAGCGGCGAGAGGATGATGAAGACGCCGATTGTGCGAATCCCATCACCATTGAGGACCTCCCACCCGCTCTTGACGACAGCCGCTCCTGCCATACCTCCCACGAGGGCATGGGAAGAGCTCGATGGCAGACCCCAATAGAACGTGATCAGGTTCCAGGCGATGGCCCCGACCAGGCCCGAAAAGACGACTCCGATCGTCAGGGCGTCGGGTACGACCACCCCGGAGGCGATGGTGGCGGCGACCGCGGTGCCAAAGACGAGGAACGCAACAAAGTTGAAAAATGCGGCCCAGGCGACGGCGAGACGGGGAGACAGAACTCGAGTGGACACGACCGTCGCAATCGAGTTGGCGGCGTCGTGAAACCCGTTGACAAAGTCGAATGCCAGCGCGATGGCGACAACGAGCACGACACCGGCTAATTCCATCGGCTATGCGTGCTTGAGCACGATGCCCTCGACGACCTCCGAGACTTCCTCGAGTGCGTCAAGAGCAGCTTCCATGGTCTGAACCAGATCCTTCCAATAATGGACGTACATGGTCGCCCTGAAATCGTTGGAATAGATCTTCTGCAAGGCCGTCCGGTACACCAGGTCACCTTGTGTCTCCAGCCGGCCGACGATCTCAAGATGAGGAGAAATCCCCTTCATCGACTCCAGCCTCTGCATCATCGTCACTGTCTCCGCCGCCATCTGCACGAGCAGGTCGGATTGCTGCTCGAGCTCGGGCAGGATCGACACGTCACGGTCGGCAAAGTCCAGGCGGTATGCCACCTCCATCATGGCATCGATCACGTCGTCGAACTCGACGGCGAGAGCGTGGATGTCTTCACGATCAAACGGGGTAACGAACGAAGTATTCAAGCGGCGGCGGATGTCTTGAGCGAGCCCGTCAGCCCGGGTTTCGCACTCGATGACCTTTTCAAGGCCATCGGTACTGCCGCGAAGTAGCTCGTTTAGTCGGTGGCTGCAATCAGCCACGTTGGCAGCGGCTTCATTGAACAACTCGAAAAAGCGTTCGTCGGTCGGCAGCAATCGGAATTTCATCGAGGCCCGAACGTAGCGTTCGGGCCGGGGGTTCGCACGTTGGCTCTTCTTCCCGGGCTCCTCCCGGACGAGGCGCACGGCAGGAGACCTGAAAGCGGGTGCCGGGTTCTGGACCGAAACCGTTCAGCCATCCGCACGGGTGAAGGTCACATGGATGACGCCGCTGGGCGAGGAGACTGTCTCGATCTCATAGTCCTGCTCGATGCCCTCCAATCCGTCCCACAGGCGCACTCCTCGCCCAAGCAGGAGCGGGACCACCACGACATGTATGTGGTCGACCAGGCCGGCCGCGACAAATTCCCGGATCGTGGTCGGACCCCCGCCGATCCTTACGTCCTGGCTGCCCGCTGCTTCGCGGGCTGCCTCGAGCGCCGCGACCGGCGACGCATCGACAAAGTGGAAGGTCGTCCCTCCTTCCATCTCGATCGACGGGCGGGGGTGATGGGTGAGGACGAACGTCGGGGTGTGGAAGGGAGGGTTGGAACCCCACCAGCCTTTCCACTCCGGGTCCTCGTGCCATCCGGGCGGGCCGAACTTTCCGGCCCCCATGATCTCGGCGCCGATCCCGGGACCATGACGCCGGGCCATGGCATCGTCGACACCGCCGCTTCCCCCGGACTGGCCGACCATCTCGGCCCAAAACGCTGTGGCAAGCATCCATTCGTGGAGTCGTTCGCCGGCGTGACCGAATGGTGATTCGAGGCTCAGTCCTTCGCCGGTGGCAAAACCGTCGAGAGAAATTGAGAAGTTGTGGACTCGTGCGATTGACATGGTTGGTCCTCCCCGGGTACTCGTTGGTCAGTTCTCATAGGTCGTGCGGAAACAGCGAAGCACGTGAAGGCGGACGCGTGACTCCGTGTGTACGAAGAGAAGGATCGCTCCCAATTGGTCAGGCCGCCCGGCCCAGGATGTCCACGAGCATCTCGACGAACCTCGACTCGTCGGCATCGATCGCGAACTGGACGTTCGCCGGCTGGCTCGCCCGGGATCGGAAGTCGCAGACCGTCCGTCCGACGGACAGCTCGGCGTGGACCTCGACCTCGACCGGGATGAACGCCGTCGTCAGGATCGTCGGGTCGATGACCGCACAGACGGCCAGGGCGTCGTGGACCGGGGCGGCTCCGGGCCGGTGCGGCATCGGCTGGGTGGCGTCGTAGCCGTCGATTCGCTGTAGGACGAACCGCGCTGCGGCTTCGCCGGCTTGCGTGCCGAGGTCGCGAAGTCGCCGGGCATCGTCGGTCGACACCAGCGCCCGATGGGTGGCATCCAGGGGGACCATCCTGATGGGCCGGCCGCAATCGATCACGACGCGGGCAGCCTCGGGGTCGAGCCAGAAGTTGAACTCGGCCGAGGGTGTCACATTCCCTTGGTGGTGGGCGCCGCCCATGATCACAATTTCGGGAATCGCCTCGAGGATGCGCCGCTCCTTTTGGATCGCCATGGCGATATTGGTCAAAGGCCCGACCGGGCACAGGACGATGTCGCCGTCCGACGCGAGGTAGGTCTCGATCAGCCAGTCGACAGCATGCTGGGGCCGGAGCGTGGCACCGTGCGAGGGCGGCGGAAGGTTGAGGAGATCCCCGTGGATCCGCCCGGCCATCCCGCGTTCGACCTGGGACCGTGCAATGGGACGATCGAGGCCTCGAAACACCGGGATCTCCGGCCGCCCGATCCAGTCGAAAACGCGGAGGGTGTTCTCCGTGGTGTTATCGATCGTGGTGTTGCCGTTGACCGTCGTCGCCCCCACGAGTTCAAGGTCGTGGGAGAGAGCGGCAACCATGAGGGCGACGGCGTCGTCTGTTCCCGTGTCTACGTCGAGGATCACCTTGGTTGGCATGTCGCCATTCTGCCGGGTGAACCCGGGCGGCGGATCGGCGAACCAGAGGGCCGGGCCGCAGCGGCGCTCGTCGGCTCTTCGAACGAAGGCGGCGGAAGCGGGGACGACCGGTCTTCTACGGCAAGACCGACTGGGGACCCCGCGTCGTAGTTATCGGATCCGCGTGACGGTGGACGATCCTCCAATCGCCATCCTCGCATCGAAATATGGTCGTCACGCGAAGCGAAAAGGCTGAGACCTCGTCGGCGCCACCAACCTTGGATCGCCAATGCTCGACCTCGACGATGTACGCCAGCTCCGCCGTGGCAACCTCCGAGATGCGCTCGAAGCCGGTGGCCTCGCCCTCCAGGTAGTGGGAAGCTGCCCGCTCCATGGTCTCCGCGACCAGGTTCCACCCAAGGGCCGGCGGACCGAAAGGATTGGCAAGAGTGACGTCGTCCAGCCGCGAAAACAGCTCTTTCATCGGCTTGGGGTCGCCTCTCGAAAACGAGTCCAGGGCCCTGTGGCTCTCCTCGATGATTTCGGCAAGATCGGATGTCGACATTTGATGCCTCCTCGTTCGTGGGTCTCAATCGCCTGATCTCACGGGTGAGGCCGAGAGGCAGAGTCGGTCGTCGAGATTGGCGCCTCTGCGAACCGGCTGACCGGGTGATTCGATCGAAAGCTGTGCCTCCTGGGAGTTGTTTGCCATTCAGCGGCCCAGTGCACCAAACCTTATTGCTTGAGCTGCTCGGACAGCCCGACGATGATGCCCTCGGGTCCGCGGATGTAGGCAAGCCGATACAGGTTCTCGTATTGCACCACTTCGCCGACCAATTCGGCGCCATGGGCGAGCAAACGCCCGACCAGGTCATCGATGTCATCGACGGCGAACATGATGCGACGAATCCCGAGTTCGTTCACCGGAACCTTCTCGGGCCGAGTTCTGATCGCTTCCGGCGTGTGGAACTTGTCCAGCTCGATCCGTCCGAGGCCGTCCGGAGTGCGCATCAGCGCGAGGGTCGCACGAACGTTTTGAAGGCCTAGGAGACGACCCACGACCGGACCCTCGACGGTCGTCTCGCCTTCCAGCTCCATACCGAGTTCGGCGAAGAACGCTTTGGCGGCCTCGAGATCGTCGACAACGATGAGGACGTTGTCCATCCTCATAAGGTCGAGCCTCTATTGGGGCTTGGTGACACAGAGACAACCCCTCATGCCTACTCAAAGCGTGCGAATGTCACGCATAGTCAGAAACCATCAAGACCGTATGGGCGGAAACGGTGGACTCGATCCGAGCGGAGGGAATGGGATTCGAACCCATGAGACCCCTTGCGAGGCCTAGCAATTTTCAAGACTGCCGCCTTCGACCGCTCGGCCATCCCTCCATACC
>DATEEG010000525.1:0-4333 GCA_035281305.1 Acidimicrobiia bacterium
AGGTGGGCTCGGCCATGCCCGAGCTGCCGGCGGATCGTCGCCGTCGCTATTCCCGCCTCGGCCTCGACGACCACGCTGTCGCGGTGCTGTCAGCGGCCGAGCCGAGCCTTCGCCAATTGTTCAAAGAGACGGTGGCGCTGGGAGCTGACGCACCGACGGCGGCCAACTGGATCACCGGCGAGTTGACAGCGGCCCTTCGTCGGACCGGCAGTTCGGTGGCGGACACCCCCTTGACTGCCGACCATCTGTTCGAACTGCTCGGCATGGTCACCGGCGGCAAGCTTTCCTCGTCCACGGGCAAAGAAGTCCTTGGGGCCGTGCTGGCGGGGCAGGGATCTCCAGCTGAGGCGGCCGAGGCGCTGGATCTGCTCCAGGTCTCCGATCACCATCTCATCGCGGCGGCAATCGATGAGGTGCTGGCGATCAATCCCGATGCGATAGTCCGCTTCCGCTCGGGGGAGGAGAAAGTCCTCGGTTTCCTCGTCGGGCTGGTGATGCGGACCACCGGCGGCAAGGCCGATCCCAAGCTGGTCAATCAACTGCTTCGCACGAAGCTCTCCGTCTAGGGGCGCTCCTGGAGGCCGTGATATTCGACTGCGACGGAGTCCTGGTCGACTCCGAATCGGCTTCCGCCGCGGCCTGGCGGGCGGCCCTGGCGCGTTTCGATTACCACATCGACGCGGTCACTTTCGCCGGTTTCGTCGGGACGACCGATCGCGCCCTGGCCGTTGCGTTCGCGGCCCGGGTCGGGGCGGGAGTCGAAGAAGTCCTCGATGCGGCCGAGCAAGAGATGCGGCTGATCGCCGGCCAGGGACTCAACGCGTTCCCCGATGCGTTGGCGCTGGTAAAACGGCTGACGGTGCCGATCGGAGTCGCTTCCAACAGCGACCGCTGGCGCCTCGAGGTGGTGCTATCGGCGGCGGGAGTCAGACCCCTGTTCGACGTGACCGTGGCCGGCGACGAAGTGGCCGAGCCGAAGCCGGCTCCGGACGTCTACCTGAGGGTCGCCACGCTGCTCGGGATCAGTCCCGATGATTGCGTCGTGATCGAGGACAGCCCGACCGGTGTGGTGGCGGCTCGCGCCGCGGCCATGAGGGTGGTGGCGGTGCGCCGGGGGCACTTCGCCGATGAGGTGTTGATGGCGGCCGACCGGATCGTCGACAGCCTGGATGAGTTCTAGAAGACGGAAGGCGGAAGGCGGAAGACGGAACTCGGAAGGCGGAAGGGCGGAAGGGCGGAAGGCGGAAGGGCGCTAGCCAGCAGTGGGCTACGCGCTTCCCTTGAGCATCTGCCTCTCGACGGCCACGGTCGCCGTACGGGCGGCTGCGGTCATCTCCTGGACGTGCGTCCTCAGTTGTCGCTCCGGGGTTCTGAGGGACTCTACGAAAAGGCGGTAGGCCTGCTCGAAATGGACATTGGTTTCCTGCTGCATGCGGCGGCCCTCCTCCGTGAGCGAGATCCGGTAAGAACGCCGGTCGCGGTCGTTGGCGGTGCTGAGCAGATGTCCTCGTTTTCGCAACACCGCAATCCAGTCCGACACGGTCTGAAGCGGCATGTCGAGGTCCCGGGCCATCTCCGAAGGGGTACAGCGGTCGTATTCGAGAACATGGCTGTAGATGGCGTACTCCTCGGGGGTCAATGGGGCCGGAGCCAGGGCACGTACGAGCATGGCGCCGACCGACTGGTAGAGCACGAAGACGTCGTAGAGGAGAGAGGTCTTGGCTGGCAATTCGCCTTGATTCTAATGGCATATAGTCCGGCACCGGAGTATCTTGAGCCTTGTGAAGCGCGGTTTTGTAACCGGTTTGGCATTTATCACAGCCTGTGCCCAGGCTCCGACAGCCATCACGGCTCCGCCCGAAGCCACGGGTCCGGTCGCGACGACATCGGCAGGTCCCGCTTCGACTTCGACGACCGTTGGGTTCGACGGGGTGGCGGCTTCCGTGGACCTCGACGGGTTCCTGGCTGAACTCGAGATGACCCACCCCGAACCTTTCCACGGCGTCAACCGCTCGGATTTTGTCTCGGCCCTGGACGACCTGAAGTCCGGTATCGGCGCGATGGCCCCGGCCGAGGCGATGGTCGAAACGATGCGTGTTACCGCAATGCTGAGTAGCCAGGGCCGCGATGGCCACCAGTTCGCGATCCCACATTCCAATGCCGAGGGACCGATGCTTCCGTTCAAGATCTATGAGTTCGCCGACGGGGTATTCATCACGGCCGACCACGGCCAGCACGACCTGAGCGGTACCCGCCTGGTGGGCATCGGAGGCCACTCGATCGGTGAGGTACTCGCCGCGGTCGAACCTCTCGTCCCCAGGGATGGCCCGGCCACGGTGCCGAGCTTTCGTCCGTTCTTCACTCTTCGCACTCAGGTGCTCGAAGGGCTTGGCCTCATCGCGCCAGGCCCGGTCGAGATCGACATCGTTCGCGAAGGAGGATCAGAGAGGCTCATCGTTGATCCGATCCCTCACGCCGACTTCCAGGCTTGGGGCGGGGAGGGAGGATTTACCTTCCTGCCGGAGTCGGAAGCACTTCTCTATCGCCGTCCCTCCGAGACGAACTTCTGGATGGAGGATCTGGACGGCGACGTGCTCTATGTGCGTTACTCGGCGGTGGCAGCGGTCGAGTCCGGCGCGACCACCGAGTTCCTGGAGCGTGCTGCCTTGGCCGACAAGATCGTCTTCGATCTGCGACACAATCCAGGCGGGAACAACCGCACCTACGACGCGCTGCTCGCGGCACTGCGGAACGAGACCGTCAATCAGCCGGGGCGCTTGTTCGTGTTGACCGACCGGGTGACCTTTTCGGCCGCGTCAAATCTCGCCACCGAAATCGAACAGACCACCGATGCCGTCTTCGCCGGGGAGCCAATGGGGGGAGGCCTCAACTTCTGGAACGACGTGAAGTTCTACCCCATGCCCCATCTGCCGGTCCCCATGCGTATCGGAGTCAGCACGATTTACCATCAAAAGAGCACCCCCGACGACCCCCGGCTCACAATCGATCCGGATATCGACATCCCGCTCCTGTCGAGCGACTACTTCGCGGAGCGGGACCCCGTGTGGGAAGCGGTCCTCGCTGCCGGCTGATCGGTGTAGGCGGCAGCCTGGAGTCCGAACATCTCGGCGTAACGACCGTTGCGGAGCATCAATTCTTCATGAGAGCCGGATTCGACCACACGACCTTCATGAAGGACGTAGATGCGGTCGGCCGTTCTGACCGAGGAGAACCGGTGCGAAATCAGCAGGACCGTGCGGTCCTGGAGGAGACCGCGGATCCTCTGGAACAGCTCGTGCTCAGCTCGGGCATCGAGGGAGGCAGTCGGTTCATCCAGGATCACAAACGGGGCATTGCGGAAGAACGCCCGGGCCAGCGCCATCCGCTGCCATTGGCCGACCGAGAGATCGACCCCGCCCAGAAATTCGGGCCCGAGCAGGGTGTCGTAGCCGGAGGGGAGCTTGGCAATCATCTCGGCGGCCCCGGCCTGCTCGGCTGCACTGACGATCGAGGGGCGATCGGCTGCGCTCTCAAAACGACCAAGCCCGATGTTGTCCGAGGCCGAGAGGTGGTACCGCAGGAAGTCCTGGAAGATGACCGCCACGCGTCGGCTGAAGGCCGCTCGATCGATAGTCGATACATCGACTCCGTCCCAGGTGACAACGCCACTCGATGGTCGGTAGAGCCCGGCCAGAACCTTGGCGAGAGTCGACTTGCCGGACCCGTTCTCGCCCACGAGGGCAAGCACCTCTCCTGCCCGAACCTCGAGATTCACATCGATGAGGGCCGGCTCGGTCGAGCTCGGGTAAGTGAACGAGATGTCTTCGACCGTGATCGTCTGGAAGCCCGCAGGCGCGGGTACCGACGACAATGGCGGCGTCGTCGCCATCTCGAGGAACGTTCCGAAGTCATCGAGATAGAAGCCGGCTTCGGACAGAGAGCTGACGCTGTAACCGGCCCCGGCGATGCGGGCCCCGATAATGGCGATCCCGGCAACGGCGACGCCTGCCTCGGCGAGAGTCACCCGACCGGAGGAGGCGAGGAAGGCAACCAGGAGCAAAATCGCGCCGAGCATCAACCCGATCACCAATGTCGAGAAGAGCGTGAACAAGAGTTGGCGGCGGGCCACCGATCGCAGCTCCTTGAGCCGATGGTCGTAGAGACGGTTCCACCTTTCGAACAGGAAGTCGGCCAGGTCGAAAGCCCTGACCTCTTTCGCTTCGTCCCGTCCGCCCAATAGCTCCCCTACATACCGGCGTTCTCGATCCGAGGGAGTCATCCGCCAGAAGAAGCGCCAGAAGGCCGAGCTTCGTTTGGAAGCGGCGATCCAGGC
>DATEEG010000526.1:0-10606 GCA_035281305.1 Acidimicrobiia bacterium
AGAGATCGGTGGCCGGGGCCTGCGTCTGATAGCCATGGGCCGTTCCGGGTGGCAGCAGGAGGGCTCGCCCGTTGACCGAAGTCAACTCCACCCCGACCCATCTCCAACGGGTCGGCGACCCCTGCCGCAGATCGACGGCGACGTCGAACAACCCTCCCGAACCACACCACACCAGCTTCGCCTCGGCCGACGCATCGCGCTGGTAGTGAAGGCCTCGGATCGTGCCCTCCGCAATCGAATGCCCGACGTTGCATTGAACCCATTCGGCGGCGATGCCGGCTTCGGCGAAATCGGCGTCGCTCCACAGGCGGGCGAATGACCCCCGATGATCCGCGATGCGCTCGAGATCGATGATGAACACACCTTCGATTGCGGTGGGGGAGAATTTCATATGTGCCGCCCGGGGAGCCCGATGCCCCGGTAGTTGGCGACCGCCTGCGGATCCAACATCCGGCGGCCGTCGACGACGAGCGGAGCGTCTTCCCGATGGGCGATCAGTTCGGGTACTTGCAGATATTCGGCCCAACGCGTGACAATCACAAGAACGTCGGCGAGGGCCGCCACCTCCGAGAGGTCGGTGAGATGCTTGACCTGGTGCCTCAGTTCGAGCGGAATCGATTCTGCCCCGACCACCGGGTCATGAGTTATGACCTCGGCGCCGGCTTCCAGCAAACGGGCAACGAAGGGAAAGGCCGGTGATTCCCTGACGTCGTCAGTGTCGGGTTTGAACGCCAAGCCCAGAACCGCGACCTTTACTTTGGACAGGTCGGGATGGGCCTCCAGCACAAGCTCGAGCAGGCGCCGGGGCCGGTCACTATTGATTTCGAGCACTGATCGGAGGAGGTCGACATTCACACCGTGACCGGCACCCGCTGCTGTCAACGCGGCAGTGTCCTTCGGGAGGCAGCTGCCCCCGAAGCCGCAGCCGGCCTCGAGGAAAGAGCCAATCGATGCGGTTTGCCCTTCGTGGGTCAGGTAGCGCGAGAGGCGAACCCCTCTCAATACCTCGGAGGCATCGATGTCACCCATTGCTGAGCTCAAGTCGGCTATTTGGTTCGAGAACGAAATGAGGGTCGCCAGCAGAGTGTTGGAGGCGTACTTGATCATCTCGGCCGTTCCCGATGAGGTGACGAGCACCGGAACCGATTCATCGGCCTGGAAGAGGTCGGCCACCCAACGGGCTGCCTCTGTGTTCGCGGACCCGACCACGATCCGATCCGGCTGGAGGAAGTCCTCGAGAGCGGTGCCCTCGGTCAGGAACTCCGGATTCACGACCACGGCCAGCTCGCCATCGACCGTCCGCCCGGCCGCCTCCTCGATCAGCGGAATGACGACCCGTTCGGTGGTGCCGGGAACGACGGTGCTCTTGATCACGACGACGTGCGCCTTCCCGGTCCGACCGAGAATCTCTCCCACCTCTCTGACCGCAGCCCGCACCTGTTCGAGGTTGATGGCTCCATCGGGGTGGCTGGGAGTACCAACCGCTACGAACGTGACGTCGGTGGCGGTGACGGCGTCCTCGAGAGAGTTCGTTGCATGCAGATGCTTTCCGATGGTGTTCGCCACCAGGTCGTCGAGACCCGGCTCATGGAATGGGACGATCCCCCGCCGGATGGCCTCGACGCGCTCGACATCGAGGTCCACGCAGGTGACATCATGGCCCAACGAGGCCAGGCAGGCGCCGGTCACCGGGCCGACATAGCCGGTACCGACGATGGAAATTCGACTCACACCCCGACTCCCAACCGGTTTCCTGCATACCACTGCAAAGTTCTTCGTACGCCTTCGTCCAGGCCGATGCGCGGGTCATAGCCCAGGCCGGTCCGTGCCTTGGTGAGATCCGGGCACCGGCGACCCGGATTGTCGATCAGATATTCGGCTTCCGGACTTTGTTCGATGACCACACGGCCTCGATAGCCGAAGAGATCATGCCCGACCGCTACAACCCGATCAGCCAGTTCCCGCATCGAGATTTCGGGCGAGTCGGTGCCGATGTTGTAAGGCTCTCCCGGCTCGCCGGACACGAGGACTTTGAAGTATCCGACCACAGCGTCGGCTACGTAACAGAAGGTACGGGTGGGGGAACCGTCCGAGAACATCACGATGTCCCGGCCGTCGATAACTGCCCCGCAGAAGTCGGCGATGACCCTGCCGTCGTTGATCTTCATCCCGGGTCCGTAGTTGTTGAAGGGCCGGGCGATGGTGATCGGGAGGAGATGGACACGTGCGAAATTCACCGCCAGCGTCTCGCCGTACCTCTTGGATTCGTCGTAACACGCCCGGGGACCGGTGCACGAGACATTGCCCCGATAGGTCTCCGGGGTGGGTATCGCCTCAGGAACCGGATCGCCATAAATCTCGCTCGACGAATAGAAGAGGAAACCTTTCAACGCCGAACCCCCCTGCGACCAGGCGATCGACGCATCGAGCAACCGGCGCAGCCCGCCAACGTTGGCATCCATCGTCTCGATCGGGATCTGGCGATACAGGGCGGGGCTGGCGATGCCGGCGGCGTGGATCACGTAATCGGCCGGACCGACCCCGGGAGGGACCGGAAGCGTGATGTCATGGGTGATCAACGCCAGGTCCGGACGATCGACGAGGGCCTCCAGCCAGGCCGGAGTTCCGCGTCGGAAGTTGTCTACGAGGGTGACCCGGATCGGCTGCCTCGCACCACTTCGATTCCAATACAAGACGGATTGGACGAGGTAGTAGCCGAGAAACCCCGCCCCCCCGGTTATGAGCAGCCGCCCTCCCTCCATCTTCGGAAGTTCGGAACCGAGGGAATCGGCAATGTAGGCAAGGTCGGTATCGCGTACTTGGTCGGCCGTCGTTGGAGCGGCAGTCACGTCGGCTCCTCGCTCATCAGGCGCAGTTTCCGGCAATGAAAAGCCTCCGCATAACCGGAGCCGGACTGAGACTCCACTCCCCGCAACCGCATCAACGACCTGAAAGCTTCCGGGTCGAACCAGCTGCGATGGGATTGGCTCGAAAAGCCCTTCACGATCAGGTCGATCTTGCGGTCCACGAGGTCCGCCGACAGGTCGACGTACGCGACCGGTTTTCCCAGGTCACCGTCCACCTTGAGGATCTCGTACTCGAGTGTGAGGTGGTTGCGGAACGTGTTGCGGACCAGTTCGCCTGCGGTTCGATGGTCCTGATGAGCATCTCCCTGCCACGGGCACAGAATCAGATCCGGGCTCACCTCGTGGCCGAGCCGATCGAAGTATTCCTTCAACTCGGGCAAGTGGGGGAAGAAGCGCTCGCGAAACGCCTCCACCACGACGTCGGCAGTCCCTCCTGGCGGCAGGAATCGACCGGCGCTGTCCAGGGCCTCCTGCCTCCGTTCGTCTCTGGCTGCCAGCACCACCCAGGTGACCTCCATCGAAGGGTTGAGGGCAATGAGCTTGAGGATCGTGCCCCCACAGCCAATCTCGATGTCGTCGCTGTGAGCGCCAATGGCAAGCAGCCGCCTGGGCCGAAACCCAGCTTCGAAGGAAATCATCGGTCAGCCCTCGGTCGGCCGGCGCCGCCAGATTTCCCAGGGAGCGTCGCCCCCCTCGTACAGGCTGTCGAGCGCCTGCTTGTCCTTGAAGGTATCCATCGCCATCCAGAAGCCCCGATGTCGAAACGCGATCAGCTGCCCCTGCGCCATCAATCGAGCGAACGGCTCGGCCACAAGATCCTCGCCTCGTCGGAGGTTTTCGAAGATCCCTGACCTAAAGGCAAAGAACCCCCCGTTGATCCAGAGGTCCGATTCGGACAGGGGCTCGATCCTCGTCACCGTCCCGTCGGGGTCGAGCTGAGCAACATGGAATGATTGGGTCGACTGCACTGCCAGGAACGAGGCCAGGCGGCCACTCTTCTCGAAGTGCTCGAGGTAATCGGGCAGCCACAGGTCGGTGAGTCCATCGCTGTAGTTGGCCAAGAACATCTCTTCGCCCTGGAGGTGCGGTTCGACTGCCTTCAGCCGTTCACCTATCGACGCATTTATGCCGGTATCGATGAAGGTGATCTTCCAGTCGTCGATGTCGCTTGCCAGCAAGTGGATGTCGCGCCCGCCCTGGCTGAGCACGAAGTCGTTGGACATCGCCTCGTTGTAGTTGAGGAAGTAATCCTTGATGGCATCGGATTTGTAACCGAGGCACAGGATGAACTCGTTGTGCCCGAAATGGGCGAAGTACTTCATGACGTGCCAGAGAATCGGGCGATGCCCGATCGGCACCATGGGCTTGGGGACCGCGTCGGAGTACTCCCTCAGGCGAGTTCCCAGCCCGCCGCAAAAAAGTACAACTTTCACCGCGTTTCCTCACATTTCCTACGTTCTGACACTACCTGACCCTCCACTGTCGACAATGGGTCAAGCAGCGTCGATGACGGCTTGAGCGGCTTCTTCGCCGGTCAAGAAAGCTTCATCTGTCCACTGATAACCCCAGAGCCCGTACCGGCCGGCCAATCCGATCCCCACCTCGCGCATGTACCCGTGTATCAGCGACAGCGCCGGTGCCTTGTCGTGGTCGTGGATGATGTTGCCGTACGGGACATGGAGAGCGCTCTGGTGACGAACCTGGTCCCCTTCCCTCATCAGTCCGGTGCGCAGCAGGTCCGCCAGGACCGGTTCGATGTAGTCCTCCGGACGACCCGACATCGGGGCGTACTTGTCCGAGAAGTAGATCTCGGCCTGGAAACTGCCGTGCCCGGGCGGCACCATGTGGGGTGAGAGCTGGCCGGGATAGCTCACGCGGGTGAAAACTATGTCCTGGTCGTAGAAGTAAGTCCAGGTATCACCGACCCCTTCGCGATCGATCCCGATGTTTACGAGCACCATGTTGGTTGCCGAAAGGGTCCGGGCGGCTTCGATCACCTCCGTCGGGGCACCCGCCACCAGAGGCACGAGGGCGGGCAGTGGAACTGTCGAAATCAGGTGGTCGTAAGTGGCCTCGACACCGTTTTCGAACCGGAGCTTCTGTTCCTTGGGAGCAACCTCGATGAGGCGGTGACCCGAGCGGACATCGGCCGCGGCAAGGAACGGCTTCAGATACGAGAAGAATCCTCCATGGGTCGGATACCGATATTCGGTCACGTAGTGCACGTTGGGCGTCTCCGGGCTCAATGCCCCGAACAAGACTTCGTCGATGCTGGGTCGATAGAAGCGAGGACCCAGCCAGTCGATACCCAGACGATCAGCCGATGTGGTGTGGACCTTCTTGGCGTACTCCATCGGGAAGGTCTCGGCAAACGTCCGGCCGTACGCCGAAACGAGCCATTGCTCGTAATTGTCGATCGAGGGAGTCTCCGCGGCCGAAGCCGCGACGAACTCCTTGATGCATTTGACGACGAGATCGGTCGGGAGTCCGTGGAGATTGCAGATGGCGGGATGCTTGAAACGATGGCCCCTCCAGTAATTGTCGACGTTGGCCACGAGAGTCTGAAAGTCACCGCCGACGGCGTCGGCCAGAAGGGCCCGGACCCTCTCGTCTTTGGTGAACGAGACGTGGGGACCCTCGTCGAATGCCCACCCGCCCGGATAGTTGTGGGTGGTGGTGTGCCCCCCCGGTTCGGAGGCCTGGTCGTAGAGGACAGGTTCGATGCCTTCCTGACGAAACCGATAGTCGGCTCCGATTGCACCCATGCCCGCGCCGATGATTGCCACTCCGGTCATGTCGCAGTCCCTACTTCAGACCGGCCAGGTCAAGGGTGGCGAACACATCCTCATTCGAAACCGCGCCCTTCGCCACCATCGACTTCTGATCACGGCCATAGTCCACGGGCAGCACGTCGTAGAAGTCGAGGCCGCATCGGTTGGCAATGTCCCAGGGCTCCATCACCGGGTACGGCTGCACCCTGATCTCGACCACCTTGGTGCCGGGCCGGCAGAAGACGATGTTGCAGAGGCCGGCCCCGGACGGCCCCAAAACCGCCTCCGCCCGACCCAGGAGCCACGCCTTTTCGCGCAAAGAGAATTTCTCCATCGCCATGGGCACGAAGCCGCGCTCGCGGAGGCGGGCGGTCAGCTCGTCCTCGCCTTCCAAGAGCCCGTGGTCGGTGGCCTTGCGAACGATGTAGATCCGGGTGGGGAAGTCGTCCCCGGCCGGCTTGAGAGGGGGAAAGGCCCTGAGCAGATACTCGGCGGCCCAGGTCGGGATCACGCCGGTCGCGCGGGGCAACGACGGAACCAGGAGGCGATCGGCCACAACATGACGATCGAGCAGGCTGCTGACGACCCGGGACCGCTCAATGCCGAGCGATGTCAGGGTCTCGAGCTGAAAGCCGGAGAAATAGCCCGGGACCACGAACGCATCCACCTCGCCGAGATCGATTCCGGCGTCCTCCAGCAACCCGAGGCGGGGCAGGACCTCCCACAGCCAGTGAAAGTAGCCCCGTCCGACGAAAGTGCTCAGAACCGCGACAGTTCCCCTGATCCGCCTGGCCGGGAGCGCGGCGTCGATGAAGAATTCCGGCCCGCCGGGAATCTCACCATGGTCACCGAGCATGTACGACCGCAAGGACCCGACCGGCCAGGAAACATCCTGCAGCAGCCGGTTGTCCGGGGTGACGACGGCTCCATGCTCTCCGACCACCCGTCCATTGGGAATGGTGGCCACAAACGCCGGCGGGGCCACGACCGACCGGGCCCACCGATATTCATCGTCCACATGACCATGCAGGCTGCGGGGTTCCTGGTTGTGTACCTCCTCCCGCTCGCGGACCCAGGTCAAGCTGGCCGTGGGGCCGTGGCTCTGGTTCCACGATTCGATCCAGGCGGGTGTGGCGTCGAGCGGAACTGGCCGGGGGAAGACCGATCGAAGCGGCCGCTTCGTCCACGCCAGCCACCGGTCCGCGGCGGTATAGGAACTCAGCACCCCCTGGCGGAGCGCCGGATGCCGCTTCAAAAATGAATGGAACCGCGAGCTCAGTGCGCCTCGCAGGTCTTGTGTGTGAATGCCCACGCCCTTTGCTGTTCCCGAGCCTCAAGCTAGCACCACCTCTGTTCCCGGAAGGGGGGTCGCTTGCCCTATCCGGGCGGACGCGAAAGTCTCCCGGGTGACTTGCTTTCGTTGGAGTGTTCGCACGACGTGACCGACCTGATGGCCCACCGTGCTGATACCGGGGACCCATTTACGACTAGCTCTTGTTTTGAAATACTCATGTAGTAATTTGTTGGTGGGCAGTACGGGAATTTGGGAGTGGGCGTTTCGCACCGGTAAGCCGGAAATTTTGTTTTACCCCCTCCCTATCGGGTACTAGTGGCATGTATCGAGTGGCTGGGAGTGGGGAATGGTTTCGAAAGAGTCCGAAGCCGCGCTGGGCGCGGCCCTCGGTGAAATTTCACAAGTCGACCTAACGGGCCCGAGCCCGACGTTCGCTCCGCTGTTTGACGCAGCGAGGACGTATGCCTTGCCGGCGCGACCGTACGTGCGCTGGATCAAGCCGACCTTCGACCGGGTGGTGGGCGTGATCGCGCTGACCCTCGCCGTACCCCTCATAGCTTTGATCGGAGTCGTCGTCTGGATCGCCATGGATTCGCCGGTGTTTCTGGCCCAGGATCGGGTGGGCCTCCGAGGCAGGGTGTTCAGACTGTGGAAATTCCGCACCATGGCTCCCGACCGGCGGTCCACCCAACTCGAGTGGTTGGGGGAGAATCGGCGGCGAACTCACAAATCGGCCGACGATCCTCGAATCACCACGCTGGGGCGCTGGCTGCGGGCAACTCGCCTCGACGAGCTACCCCAGTTGGTGAATGTCGTCTCCGGTGATCTGAGCCTGGTGGGACCCCGTCCGGAAATGGTTGAAATCGTCGCCCAATATGAGGCGTGGCAGCATCGCCGCCACGCCGTCAAGCCCGGGGTCACGGGTCTGTGGCAGATCTCCGACCAGGGGGACAAACTCCTGCGGGACTGCACCGAGATGGAACTCGCCTACCTGGACCAGGTCTCTTTCCTCACCGATATGAAGATTCTGCTGAAGACGATTCCGGCCATGGTCAAAAGGCGAGGAATCTGAGGCAACCCGCAGGCCTCGTCCAAGCAAGGAAACCGGGATTTGCCTTTGAAGGTTGGAGCGAGCCCTAGGCCGTTTGGGCCATAGCTCTCGAGCCAACACGGTCTTAGAGTTCGCCCAGGGCTAGGGGTCGAGGGAGGTGGCGGGTGGCCAAGTCAAGACTGTTGGCGGTTGCAGTGGCCGTCATGGTCCTCATGTCATTGGCGGCCGGATCCTCTGCGGCCCAAATCCCAACATCCCGTGACGACCCGGCTTCGCAAGCAGACCCTCTCAGCCTCGTCGGAGAGAACCCCGACGATGCCGAGGGGATCCTCAGCACCCAGGCAGTGACTGCGGCCGCCGTTGGACTCCCGCCCGGTTTCGTTGAGCAGACCATCTATTCCGGGCTCAACCTTCCCACCTTCGTTCGGTTCGCATCGGATGGCCGCGTGTTCGTGACCGAGAAACGGGGTGCCCTGCTGGCGTTCGATTCCCTGAGCGACATCACCCCCAAGACGGTCGTCGATTGGAGCGCTGCGACCTATGGCTGGTGGGACCGGGGGATGTTGGGCATGGCACTCGACCCGGCGTTCCCCTCCGAACCCTACGTCTATCTCCTGTACACCACTGACATAAACAATTACGGAGATGTCTGCCCCAGTCCGCCCGGCGCCACCACGGACGGGTGCATGGCCAACGCCAGGCTGTCGCGGATCCAGGTCAGCACCGCCAACAACCTGGTGGGGTCAGAGCAGGTCCTCCTCAACGGGTTCTGGTGTCAGCAGTATCCGAGCCATTCGATCGGACAACTCGAGTTTGGACCCGACGGAGCGCTCTATGTGAGTGCTGGCGACGGCGCCTCGTTCAACTTCACCGACTACGGCCAGGGCGGTGGCAGCAGCGGCAGCCCCACTCCGAAGAACCCCTGCGGGGATCCACCCGTGGCAATCGGCGGCACCCAGACCCCGCCAACCGCCCAAGGAGGAGCCCTGCGCAGCCAGGACCTCCGCACGTCGGGCGACCCCGTGAGCTTCGACGGGACCATCCTCCGCATCAACAAGTCAGACGGGTCGGCGTTTGCCGGCAATCCGCTCCTCGGCGGGGATAGTGGTGATGACCGGGTGATTGCTTACGGGCTGCGGAACCCCTTCCGCATCGGCATCCGCCCGGGCACCAACGAAATCTGGGTCGGCGATGTCGGCTGGGGGGTCTGGGAGGAGATCAACCGCATTCAGGCCCCCACCGCCGGCGTCCCCAATTTTGGGTGGCCGTGTTACGAGGGAAGCGCCCCGCTTGGGAGCTACAACAACGCCGACCTCAACATCTGCGAGAACCTCTATGCCGAAAGCGGTGCCCATACGGCCCCTTATTTCGCCTATCAGCACAGCCTGAGCCTGGCTGGATGCCCGAGCGGTGGTAGCTCGATCAGCGGTCTGGCCTTCTATGAAGGGGGGCCTTATCCGTCCCAATATGACAACGCCCTCTTCTTCGCCGACCACACCCGTGGCTGCATATGGACGATGTTCCCGGGAGGCAACGGGTTGCCATCACCGGCCAGCATCAGCCTTTTCGCCAGTTCCGTCCAAACCGTCGGGCTCGAGATCGGGCCCAATGGCGACTTGTTTGCCATCGACCATCTCGGGGGAAGGATCCTTCGATACCAATTCCAAAGCGGCAACTTCGCGCCGACGGCGGTGGTGGGGGGGTCGCCGACTTCGGGTTCGGCTCCGTTGACGGTCAATTTCGACGGGTCCGCTTCGAGCGACCCCGATGGCGATCTTCTCACCTACGCCTGGGATTTGGACGGCGACGGCCAGTTCGACGACTCCACCACCGTCAACCCTTCTTTCACCTACACCACCGCCGGGACCCGGCTGGTCGGTCTGCTGGTGGATGACGGCAACGGCGGCACCGACACCGACACCCTCACCATCAACGTCACCGACCCGGGCGGGACCGGGGATGGCTATGTGGATCTGCCCGGCCTGGCCGGCGACTACATCACCACTCCCGACCATGCCCGACTCGACATCGTCGGCGACCTCGACATCCGAGCCGACGTCGCCCTCGACAACTGGAACGTCAGCTGGGGCAAGTTCGCCACCAAACTCGGCGGCGCCTACGAATTCCTCCTCAACAGCACCACCGGCCAACTCCGTCTCGGCTGGCGCAACTCGGCCAATGTCCTCACCGCCCACAACTCGACCATCGCCCTCCCCCTCGCCAACGGCGACCGGGCCCAGCTCAGAGCCACCCTCGACGTCAACAACGGCGCCGGCGGCTACACCGTCACCTTCTACTACCGCACCAACACCACCCTCGACCTGGCCGACAACAGCACCTGGACCCAACTCGGCACCCCCCTCACCGGCACCGGCACCACCAGCATCCGGGCCGACAACTCCCGACTAGTGCTCGGATCCAACCTGACCGGCACCGCCGGCTTCTGGTCGGGCAACTACTACCAGGCGCTCATCCTCAACGGCATCAACGGCACCGTCGCCGCCGACCCCGACTTCCGCACCACCAACCAACTCACCACCACCCCACCCAACTACAGCCAATGGCAAGACACCCCCGCCAACATCTGGACCATCCAAGGCACCAGCTGGACCTACGTAACCGG
>DATEEG010000527.1:0-8634 GCA_035281305.1 Acidimicrobiia bacterium
GTCCCATTGCGACGGCTCCGGTGGCCGCGACTCCGACCAGAAGATCTGGAACACCACTCCGGTGCTGAGGCCGAGGAGTTCGATGTACTCGGGCGTTCCGGCCACCGCAATCGTCAACCCGACCCCCGCCTTCAAGAGCTCGATCGGGTCGCGGTACCGCTCGGTACGCCAGGTCGTCGCGGGGTCACCGTCGATGACCAGGCCGACGGAACCGTCGTTCTCACCGCCCTCGCCGTAGGGGTCGTAGGTAGCCGCGGCCGCGATCAACACGGGGACGGGCGATCCCGGCTCGGTGGTGGTCGTCGTCGAGGCGGTGGTCGACGAGGTCGGCGCCGAAGCCGAAGGCCCCGGAATGACCGGGATGGTGACGTCGCCTGCCAGCACTCTCCCCAAGGCGATGAGCCCGATGGCGACGAGGATCAAAGCCGCCGCGACCAGCGGCACCCGTTTCCAGCGCTGGGGGTCCTCCGGCTCGATGGGAGCAGGGCGCGGAATCGCTTCGAGGACCACGGAAAGGCCATGGGCATCGAGCCTTCCTTCCCGAGCTTCGGTGAGGGCCTGGTCCACGGCCCGGGGCAGACCATCGACCATCTCCGATGGGGGAGGTCCGCCGTGAGCAAAACCGGTCAGGGCCTGCTCGAGCACCACTGCGAGGTCGGTCACGTCTCCCACCGGGGTGGTGAGGAACCGCTGGGGACGGCCGAACCCCCCCAGGCGGGCCGGCCGGGCCACGGTGTACATGACCGAACCCGAGTCGATCGCACCGTGCACCAACCCGGCTTCATGGAGGGCCGCCAGGGCGCCCGCCAGCCCGGCGGCGTTGGCGGCGAACTCCGACGGATCCAGCGTGTCGCCACCGGCCAGCCTGCTCTCCAAGGTCAAGCCGCCGCTCCACTCCGAGGCCGCATAGGCGCCTCCCGCGACCTCTTCAGCCGCGTAGATCGGCTCCAGGTGGGGATGGATGACCGCGGCGGCTGCACGGACGGTGGTGAGGAACTCATGACGCCGCTTCTCGGAAGCATCCGGACCGAGGATGCGAATGAGCACGGGGCGATCGAGGTTGAGATCGGTCGCCAGCCATTCCTCGATGTCCTGGTCGCGACCCAATCTCACTTCGAGGCGATAGCGCGGCGGAAGCGGCGGAGGCACTATTGCCTCTGCCGGGAAGGGGCGTACTTGAAGAGCAGCAGGCCACCCGGCACATCGTTGAACCCGAGACTCCGGTAGATCGAAGCGGCCGCGAGGTTGTCGGTCTGGGTGTTGACCAGCATCGAGCGGGCGCCGTGACCTCTCGCCCAGCGGAGCGAGGCGCGGACCAGGTCGGAGCCGAGTCCTTGTCCGCGGGCGGCGGGCGCCACCGCCAGGCGCTGCAGGTAGCCAGCTCCGAGGGCGACTCCTGCAATCGCGAAACCTACGCAGGTGTCGGCGGTCGAGACCCTGAACACGATCGAGCGATTGGTCGCGGAGACACTTTCGGCCAATCCCAGCCGTCCCAATCTCCAGCGGGGGGAGAAGGCCTGGGAATCGATTGCGTGGAGTTCTTCGATCGGTTCGACCCCCCCGGCATCGACCGCAGCCGTCGGGCGCTCGACCGAGGTCAGGTCGTGCTCCAGCAAGAGAAGCCGGTCGGCCTCGATGAAGCCTGCTGCCTGCCAGAGCGTCGCTGCCGACGGCAGCGACGCCGGAGACAGCACCTCGGGAGACCACTCCGCGGCCATTTGCGCGCACGAGGTGAGGAACCGGGCCCCGCCCCGTTCGAGACGGATGGTGGCGGCGTCGATGTCGTCGTTCCAGGGCCGGATGACAGCCCTGGCCCAGCCCGTCGTGACCTCGATTCGCCCCGGCCACGCCCCTTTGACCCGGACCCGTTCCATTCGTCCTCTGAGTGACACCTGTGGGAGAGTACGGACGTGGCGGCCTCCCGTGATGCAGCGGTGCTCTACGTAACCCATCCGATCTTCAGCCAGCATCAAACGGGCCCGTACCACCCGGAGCGGACCGCACGCTTGCGGGCCGTCGAGCACGGGGTCGAGGATTCCGGCATTCCGATCCGCCGTTTGAGCCCGCCGGAGGCAGAACGCAAGGTTCTCGAGCTCGTTCATGTCCCTGCTTACCTCGACGCCGTTGAGAGGTTTTGTGGATCCGGTGGTGGGCATCTCGATCCCGACACGGTGGTAGTCCCCACAAGCTGGGAGGCGGCGTTGCGGGCCGCCGGGTCGGGTCCGGCCGCGGCGGCGGAGATTGCCGCAGCGGACGACCTCAGCATCGCCTTTCTGGCCGTGCGGCCACCCGGCCATCACGCCACTCCAGACCGCGCCATGGGTTTCTGCCTACTCAACAACATCGCGGTTACGGCCCGGGTGTTGTCGGCTCAGGGCACCAGAGTGGCAATTGTCGATTGGGATGTGCATCACGGGAACGGCACCCAGGCGATCTTCTACGAAGATCCGTCGGTGCTCTACGTGAGCATCCACCAGTTTCCGTTCTACCCGTACGAGGGCCGGGCCGAGGAGGTCGGCGAAGGGCCAGGCACCGGCACCACCGTCAATATCCCCGTGCCGGCCGGGACTGCCGGCGACGCCTATCAGGTGGCGTGGAACGAGGTCGTCATCCCGGTGCTGACTCAATTCGAACCCGATTGGATCCTGGTCAGCGCCGGCTACGACGCTCATTCCGAAGACCCTCTGGCCGAGTTGAGGCTCGAAGCCGGCGACTTTGGATGGATGGCTTCTCGTCTCGACGAAATTCGGGGCAACAAACCGGTCATGCTCTTCCTCGAAGGCGGCTATCACCTGCCGGCGTTGACGACGTCGGTGGCCGCCTCGCTGCGAGGTCTTTTCGGGCAGACGCCCCAGCCTGGCTCGGAGTTCCGTTCTTCCAACGATGCCTTTCAAAGCGTTGCGAGAGCAAAAGCCGTCGCCAGCCAGTACTGGTCGCTGTGACCGAGAGGCGGATACGTGGGTATCCCGCCTCGTCGAACCGGGCGTCGTCTTTCCACCTCCATTGGGGGCCGCGGGAGGTTCTGTCCGAGGTTTCGGTGACGATTGAAATCGCAGTGGCGCCGGCCGTGGCCGAGTTGTACTTCTGGGCTCTACAAGCGAGTTTCACGGGACCGGCCGGCATCAGTGGTGGGGCCCATCTCGGCCTGCAATGGCATCCGTCTTATCCGGCCTCGGGTGCGATCAATTGGGGTGGATATGCCAGGGACGGTTCGATCCTCGCAGGCACCGAGTCGGTGCTTCCCTCGACTCTCGGCAACGCCAACACGAGGGACTATCCGTGGGTGCCGGAGCAGAGATACCGCCTTCGCATCCGTGGCGATGATCCGGGCTGGTGGGCGGGCGAAGTGACCGACCTGGCAACGAATGCGACCTCCCTGGTGCGTCGCCTTCGGTCCGACGGCGAAGGGTTGACCCTGGCGATGGTGTGGTCAGAGGTATTCGCACGGTGCGACGCACCGACGGCGGTGGCGGTCTGGTCAGACCCGGCCGGTGTCACCCTCGCCGGGCAGCCCTGGCGACCGGAGACCTACAACATCACTTACCAGCGTGAAGAAGATGGTGGTTGTTCGAACACCGATGTGAGAGTGCTGCCCAACGGGGTGGGACAATTCACGAACATGGTGAGGGTCACTGCTCCCGGTACGGTGGTTCCTGTCCCGGGGTATGCGTAGACGCCCTGTGTCAGACCTCGATACCGGCTTCGAGGGCTCGGGCTCGGAGTTCGTGCGGGTTCCGTACGTGGGGAAGAGCCGAGCGAACTGCGATTCGACGGGAGAGGACCAGGTGCTGGAGGGTCTGGTCGAAGGTGTGCATTCCGAAGAATTCGGACTCCTTCATCACCTCATCGATGGTGGCGGTCAGGGCCACATCGAGCACTCGTTCGCGAACGCGCTCGTTGTTGGTCAGCAGTTCGGTCGCCAGCACCCGTGAACCGCCGTCGTTGGTCTCGAGGAGCCTCTGGCTCAACACCACTTTCAAGTGAGCCGCGAGCTGGCGGCGAACGAGATCGTGCTCGCCGGCGGGAAAGTACCCGACCAAGCGCGTAATCGTGTCCGCCGGATCGACGGTATGCATCGAGGAGATCACGAGGTGGCCCGTCTCGGCGGCGCTGATCGCGGCCTTGGCGGTCTCGTGGCCGTCGATGTGGGAGATGACGATGACGTCGGCGTCCTGACGGACAGCCCGCTCGACCGCTTCGGCGAAGTTGGAAGTATCCACGCCGACCTCGCGTTGGGCGACGATCGCCAGCTTGTCCGGGTGAAGGATCTCGATCGGATCCTCGACCGTGACGATCGACACCGGGCGGGTGCCATTGATGTGGTCGACGATGGCCGCCATGGTCGAACTCTTGCCCGATCCGGACGGGCCGGTCACGAGGATGAGTCCTTTCTCCTCGTTGGCGAGTCGGCGGACGACGGCGGGAAGTCCCAGATCCTCGAAGCTGGGTGACTCCGACGGGACCCGGCGCATGACGAGGCTGACCGAGCCGCGCTGGCGGAAGGCCGTGACTCGGAATCGTCCTAGCTCGGGGCGTCCGAAAGCGAAGTCGGCCTCACCCCGCTCCTTGAATTCTCTGACGGCGCGCTGGGTAAAAATCTGCTGACCGAACGTCTCGGTGTCTTCTGGACGAAGCGTCGGCAGCCCGTGCAGGCGTCGCAGCTCGCCCGCCACCCGGATTACCGGCGGCGCCCCGACCTTGAGATGGAGATCGGACGCCCCGGCCGACACCGTTCGCTGGAGCAGTTCTTCTATCGATATGTCCATGAGGTCGCGATCCTTCCCGGTATACGGGGTTCTATCGGCGCCCTCAACCCGCGTCTTGAGGGGAGGAAGCGTCTGGACTTGTGGGTTATGACGCCTGATGCCAGACGCGCTGGTGCGTGGTGCGGGGTTCGTCGGAAATCAAAGAATCGGCGATGGGGAGAAGATCCCACGCGTCATCCCAAATTTGGCTCACCACGATCACTCCCGGCCAAATTTGGCGAAGGACGAACACCTGTCGTTCGCCCACCGCCGGATTTGGTGGGCACTGTTCGCCCGGCGCCAAATTTGCACAATCGACCTGGGATATGTCAGACGCCTTATCCTCTGGTTATGACCCCAGCCCGGCTTCGTTGGCTGGTGGAGCCGGGTAGCCCCACTCTCGAATTGGCGTCCCGCTTCGCCTCGGCCGGACACAGCCTCTATCTCGTTGGTGGATCGGTGCGCGACGCCTTTCTCGACCGCGAACACGAGGACCTCGACTTCGCCACCGACGCCAAGCCCGCCGACATCCGGTCCCTCGTTTCCAGTTGGGCCGATGCGGTCTACCGGGTCGGCGAGGCGTTTGGGACGATCGGTGTTCGCAAGGGCGAGTTTCAGGCCGAGATCACGACTTTCAGGTCCGAGATCTACCGCGATGACAGCCGCAAGCCGACAGTCACCTTCTCCAACGACATCGAGAGCGACTTGTCCCGCCGCGACTTCACCGTCAACGCGATCGCATTGCGACTGCCAGACCTCGAAGCGGTCGATCCCTTCGGCGGTCTGGCGGACCTGGCCGAGGGTCTGCTGCGAACCCCCCTCGATCCCGAGATTTCCTTCTCGGACGATCCGCTGCGGATGCTTCGTCTGTTCCGCTTTCAAGCGAGTCTGGGCTTTCGGATGGACTCTCGTGCCGAGGCTGCGGTGGTCCGGATGGCGGAGAGAATCTCCATTATTTCGGCGGAACGGATCCGTGATGAGATCTCCAAGCTGGTCGTGGCTCCGAAACCCGGCCCGGCACTGGCGGGTGTGGTGAGATCGGGTTTGGCCAGTTACTTCTTCCCGGAGCTCCCGGCACTAGCCATGGAGCAAGATCCGGTGCATCAGCACAAGGACGTCCTCGCCCACACCCTCGCGGTCCTTGACAAGACCACGCCCGACCTGGTGCTGCGCCTTGGCGCGCTGATGCACGACGTGGGAAAACCTGCGACGAGGGCGTACGGGCCGGCCGGCGTCACTTTTCACCATCACGAAGTGGTCGGGCAGCGAATTGCTCGGGAGCGCCTGCGAGCCCTCCGCTTTTCCAACGATGTCGTCGACATGGTCTCGCGTCTCGTGTTTCTCCACCTCCGACCACATACCCTCAAAATGGGGTGGACCGATTCGGCAGTGCGCAGATATGTCCGGGATGCGGGCCCTCTCCTCGGGCGGTTGAACGAACTGGTGAGGTGCGACGTCACCACTGCCAACAAACGGAAGGCCGACACCATCAATCAGCGTATCGACGACCTCGAGGCCAGGATCATCGAGTTGACCGAGCGGGAGGAACTCGACCGTCTCCGTCCGCCGATCAACGGCCATCAGGTGATGGATTTCCTCAACATACCCGCGGGTCCCCTGATCGGTGAGGTGATGGACATGCTCTACGAGCGCCGAATTGAGGACGGTCCGTTTTCCGAGGACGAGGCGTTCGAGATCGTGAAGGAGTGGGCGAAGGACAAGGGGCTGTAGGGCGGGCGTGGTGCGTGGTGCGTGGTGTGGGGTGGGGTGTCCTCAGGATCAATGAAGGAACAACACGTTCACTCGGTCATTGTCCCGGGCCCAAATTCGATCAGTGACGCTCACCCTGCTCGTAATTCGGTCAGACAGGTCCGGTACTCGTTCGTGTATGAACAAATTACGTTTGAGCCGGTCGCCAATAACCGAATTTGGGGAACAAACGCACCGACCTGGGTTCCTCGTCGTCGCTTCGGTGATTCTTCCGCGTCCGGGCCCGCTCTACAACGCAAACGCACCACGCACTACGCACCACGCACCACGCTCTATCCGCATATGCGTATACTTGGCGATCTCATGGGTATACGCACCGCGGTCTTGGGAGCTTCCGGTTATGCCGGCGGTGAGCTTGTCAAGCTGATCGATGGCCACGACGGGTTCGATCTGGTCTACCTCGGTGCTCATTCGCACGCCGGCGGGGTTCTGAGAGACGTGCATCCGCAACTGCCTGACGGTGATCGTCCCCTGGGACCGAACGACCCTCCGGGGGAGATCGACCTTGCTTTTCTTGCTCTGCCTCACGGGGCCTCCGCTGGCATCGGCCGGGATCTCTCCGAACGGGGCGTGAAAGTGGTCGATCTCGGTAGCGACTTCAGGCTCGACACGTCCTCTCGATACGAGGAGGCCTATGGGGCGCCCCACCCGCTTCCGTCCCAGCTCGGGCAATGGCGATATGGCCTGCCGGAGCTCTTTGACCTCTCGGGCGCCGACCGCGTCGCCTCACCCGGTTGCTATCCGACCGCAACGCTCCTGGCGATCGCTCCCCTCCTGAAAGAAGGGGTGATCGAGCCGACCGGGATCGTGGCGGATTGCCTTTCCGCGGTCTCGGGTGCCGGCCGGACGCTCAAGGAGGAACTGCTTTTCGGAGAGGTGGCCGAAGGCGTCCGTGCCTACGGAGTGACCTCCCATCGTCATCGTCCCGAAATTGAGATGGCCCTCGACAACTACGCGGACACCACCACTGTCGTCACATTCACCCCTCACCTGGTCCCGATCCAGCGCGGGTTGCTCGCTACCGTCACCTGCCGCCTGACTGCGACTGATGTCGTGCCAGGCGACCTGCTGAAGGCCGCGTATGACAAGAGCGCTTTCGTCGAGGTGATCGACCGCCCTCCACAGACCCGGTGGGTGACAGGCTCGAACCGGGCCCTGGTCGCCGCGTTCGTTGATCACCGCCAGGGGGTCGTGATCGCCCAGTGCGCGATCGACAACTTGTTGAAGGGTGCCGCCGGACAAGCCATCCAGGCCGCCAACATCATGTGCGGCCTCGACGAGACCACCGGCCTGCCAACCGCGGGATGGATGCCGTGAGCGTTACTGCAGCCGCCGGCTTCGTCGCCGCCGGAGCCGCCGCCGGCATCAAGACATCGGGGGGGCTCGATCTGGCGGTCGTCATCGCCGACGAAGCGGTCGCTGCCGCCGGAGTCTTTACCCGGAACCGGGCCGCCGCGGCCCCGGTCAATCTGAGTCGTCGCCGACTGCTGGCGGGACGGGCCCGTGCGGTCGTTCTCAATTCAGGTTCGGCCAACGCCGGCACCGGAGGGGATGGGATGACCGACGCCGAACAGGTCACCGGACGGGTGGCCGAACTCGTCGGGGCCGATCCAGATCTCATTCTGATGTGCTCGACCGGGCCGATCGGTTCACGACTTCCCGTGAGTCGGATGATGGACGCCTTGCCCGATTTGGTGGGGTCGGCCAGCAGCGACGGAGGCTCCGACGCCGCCGAGGCGATTCTCACGACCGACTCCCGCGTCAAGATGACGGCGGTGAAGGGGGAAGGGTTTGTGGTCGGGGGCATGGCCAAAGGATCCGGAATGCTTCGACCTGATATGGCGACGATGCTGTGTGTCCTCACCACCGACGCCGCGGTCGACGCGGCAACGTTGGGCCGGTCGCTGGCTGGGGCAGTTCCGGTCACTTTCAACTCCCTCAACGTCGACGGCTGTGAGTCGACCAACGATTCGGTGATCTTGCTCGCTTCCGGACAGGGTGCTCCCGTTGGAGCCGACGAGTTCGGCCGCGCGGTAGAGGCGGCCTGTCGCAAGCTTGCTTACGAGATGGCTTCCGATGCGGAAGGCGCCTCGCGGGTCGTGAAACTGCGGATAGCCGG
>DATEEG010000528.1:0-7643 GCA_035281305.1 Acidimicrobiia bacterium
CGCCGCAGTCCCGCCTGGTGGAAAGACGGCGCCTCCTCATTCGGATCCGCGATCCGCTATCCGCTATCCGCTTGGACGCCCGAGGAGAACAGAGCAGTTGCCCCGAGCGCCAGATAGGTAACGCCGGCTACTTTCCTTTGGCCCTCGGCGAAGCGCTCGCTGCGGTTCAGGAGGTTTCCGATCATTCCCGACGTCATCGCATAGATCCCGTCGATCACGATCGCCACTGATATGAAGAGCAGCCCGAGGAACACCAACTGGGCAGGAACACTTGGGCTTGGGACCGATCCCCGGGTCGGCAGGACGAACTGGGGAAGGAAAGCAAGGAAGAAGAGGGCCAGCTTGGGGTTGAGGATGTTGACGATGACGCCCCGCTGGAAGGCTCCCCGGGCGGAGGTCGCCCCGGGGATCTTGAGGGGGTTGCTGTCACCCCGGCTGCGAAGGGTCTTGATCCCGAGGTACATGAGATAGGCGGCGCCCGCGTACTTGATCACCGAGTAGGCCAGGACTGAATTTGCCACTACCGCCGACAGACCCACGGCGGCGGCGGCAACGTGAAACAGGGCGCCGGTCTCGATCCCGAGCATCGAGGCCAGAGCCATTCGCCGGCCCCGGCCGATCCCCGTGGAGACGATGTAGAGCACCGCCGGTCCCGGAATCAGGACCAGGATCGCCGAGGCGATGACGAACGGGATCAGAGTCGACGGGTCGGGCACGGCGTCAGTCTCAATTCGCCGGATTCCATTCGCAAGTCAATTGTCTTCGGGCTTGCGCAGCAGGGCGCCGTAGACGAAACCCAGCGGTCCCATCCTCCAGGTCTTCTCCAGAACCAGCGGGCCGCCACCGAGGAGTATCCCGGGGGGTGGCAGTTTGTCGAGGCTGCGATGTAGATACCAGTACTCCCCCGGCGCTCTGGCCAGCAGTCCGGCCAGCGGCAGGACGATCGCGCTGCCGATGCGATGAAGGATCCGGGCCAGACGGTTGACGGGCCGGGAGAGATCGACGATCGCCGCCGCCCCTCCCGGCCGCAAGACCCGATGAATCTCGGCCATGGTCTCCTGAACCGAGGTGAGGTTGCGGAAGACGTAGGCCGAGAACACGCCGTCGAAAGAGGCGGAGTTGAACGGCAACTGCTCGCCCACCCCGACGGCTCTCGCCCGGATGGGGCTCAGAGCCAGCATCTCAGCCACCGGATCGAGGGCCACAAGGTCGCTGTTGGGGAACAGTGGCGCCGCCGCTCCCGTGCCGCTTCCGAGATCGAGCACGCGTCCACCCGGCAAGAGACGCGCCGCCGATTGTCTCCAGGCCTGCTCGCGTCCCAGCGAGAGGATGCGGTTGATGAGGTCGTATCGTCGGGCGATACGACTGAAGATGGCGTCGCTTTGCTCGCTCACGCTCAGGACGACGGTGTCTTGATGCGTTCGAAGCCGAGATAGGGAACCAGGACCTCGGGCATCGCCACGCTTCCGTCCGCCTCCTGGTAATTCTCGAGGATCGCAAGGATCATCCGCCCGATCGCCACGGCGGTTCCGTTGAGCGTGTGGACCAGCTGATTGCCGCTCTCCGACCGGTATCGAACCTTGAGCCGCCGGGCCTGGTAGTCGGTGGTATTCGAACACGACGTGATCTCGCGATACGTCCCTTGCGAAGGAAACCATGCCTCGATGTCGAACTTCTTCGCGGCCGAAGCCCCGAGATCTCCAGCGGCAACGTTGACGACCCGATAGGGCAATTCGAGACCTTGGACGATCCCCTCTTCGATCGCAAGGAGTCGATCGTGCTCCTCTCGCGAGTCTTCGGGTCGCGTGAACACAAACATCTCCACCTTGTCGAACTGATGTACCCGGAACAGCCCCTGAGTGTCGCGACCATACGAACCTGCTTCGCGCCGAAAACAGGTCGAGAACCCGGCGTATCGGGCAGGGAGCGATTCGAGGATCTCGTCGGCGTGGTAGGCCGCCAGGGGGACCTCGGAAGTGCCGACGAGGTAGAGATCGTCGGCGGGGATCGAATAGACCTGGTCACGATCGGCCGGGAAGAAGCCGGTGCCGAACAGAGCTTGCTCTCTGACCAGGACAGGGGGAGCCATGGGCGTGAAGCCGTTCGAAAGCAGGTGGTCGAAGGCGAAGCGAACGAGGGCGAACTCGAGCAGCACCGCCTGTCCCTTCAGGTAACCAAAACGGCTCCCCGAGACCTTGGCGCCCCGATCCATGTCGATCAGGTCGAGGCTGGAGCCGATGGTGGTGAAATCGGATGCGCCGAAGTCGAACGATGGCGGGGTACCGACTCGCTTGATCTCGTAGTTGTCGGCGTCACTAGTGCCGTCCGCCGCCGTCTCATCCACCAGGTTGGGAATCGTCGCCCAGATCTGGCTGAACTGTTCGGCCAGGTCCTCGGCCTCGGCGTCGAGTCGCTTGTAATCCTCCGCCAACTGGGCCACCCGGGTGATGGCCGCCCCCTTGTCGGCACCGCTCAGCCTGGCGATCTCCCGCCCCGCTTCCTTCTGCAGCGCCCTGACTTCTTCCGATTGCTGGCGAGTTCGCCGCACCTGCTCGTCCAGTCCCACCAACTCGACGAGATCGAGCTCGAGGCCCCGACGCCTGAGCGAGGTCAGCAACCGATCCAAGTCGGTCCGGAGGATGTTCGGATCTATCACGGGAACCGATGGTACGCCGGTCAGCCGGTCGGCTCGTTGACAATGAACGTGAGCGTTATCGCGTTGTTGGTGGGATCGCCGTCGGCGACGCTGAGGCTCAAGGCGACCCCCAGTTGGTAGGTCTGGCCCGGAACCACCACCAGGTCGTCGAAAGTCACGGTGGTCTGTCCACCAGGGGCGAGTTCGGGCACATCCACGGTTCGGTTTTCGGCACCCTCGAGGCTGAGGAGTTCGAGGTTCAGAATCTGGGCAGGAGCGTCGGCATTGCCGCCGTTGGCCACCACCACGTCGACTGCGATCGACTCGGCGGAACTGACTACCAGATCACCGTCCGGGTTGGTCACCAGTTCGGGCTGCGTTGTCACCTGGGCAACGGACAGATCGGCCCGTAAAGCCAGGACGCTGTTCTGGGCTCCGGCGGCGGTGGCGTACAGACGTGCAAGCGAGACGGGAGTGATGCTGTTGGGCAGGAAGCGCAGCGCCGGCATCGTGGCAATCGGGTCGGGAACCTCCGGTCGGTCCAACTCCTCGAGGAAGCGGAGGTAGAGCACATCTCCGGCGGACACCTGTTGCAGACCGGCATAGATCCGTTCCTCTCCGGTCCCACCTTCGTCGGCCATCTCGATCACTCCTTCCGCGAAGGTGACTACACCGCTTCGCCAGGTGGAAACCGTCAACCGATAGAGAGAGGCCGCTCCCACCAGATTGCCGTTCTCGGGAGGTTCGGAGACGACGACGCCGGCGCTGTCGAGGGCCGCCAGAACCGAGTCGGTGATTGTCTGGAAGTGGGCTCGATCGATCGTTGCGATGCCTTCCGCCAATGACCCAAAGGCAGCGGCGGAAGTCACCAGTTGATTGGCGCTCTGGCGAATGTCATCGAGATGGTTGACCGCAGCCGTCGCCTGGTCGTTGATGCGCGCCAGAACCAGCGCCGCCAGGACCACCGCGCTCAGAAGAAGCGGCCACAGGAAGCGCCGCCGCCGGGAGCGGGGGCGATCGGTGATCACGTTGTGGGCGAAGGGGGACTTGAACCCCCACGTCCTTGCGGACACAGGAACCTGAATCCTGCGCGTCTGCCAATTCCGCCACTCGCCCATGCGGAAACCCGTCGCGGTCAACGGGCTTCGGAGTCAATGGTACCAACTACCGGTAGGCAGTAGGCAGTCGTCTTTCCTCCCTCGGCCGACAGGCCGGGGGAGGTGGCTCGGCAACTGGTTGCCGGGCCGGAGGGGCCGGCGAAGCTGCCCCAACGCCTGGCAACCCAGCAGGCGCCCCGGCAAGTGAGAACCGACGGGGTGCCACTACCGTTTCTTCACGATGAAGCTCGCCCGCCAATTGGAGCGACGGCTTGAAGACGCCCTCGACGGCCTGGCCGGACGAATCTTCAGGGGCGATCTCCAGGTGCCTGAACTGACGGCCCGACTGGCCCGGGAGGCCGAACTTGCCGAGTTCAAGACCCCGGCCGGTCCTGCCACTGCCAACCACTTCCGCCTGTTGATCAACCCGGCCAACCTCGAAGGAAGCTCCGAACGCGTCTCGGCGGAACTTTCCGGGGCCTTCGCCGCCCACGCGGCCGAACGGGGTTGGCGGTTGGAGGGGCCTGTAACGGTGACGATCGGACCGAGCGCCGAGGTCGGTGCAGGTTCGGCAACCTGTGAAGCCACGGTGGTGCCCGGCCAGGTTCCGACCTGGGCGACCCTCACCGATCGGAACGGTGGGGTCGTGGAGATCCGACCCAACCGAGCCCTGATCGGGCGATCGACCGATGCCGATGTCGTGGTCCACGCCCCCGAAGTGAGCCGCCTTCATGCCCTCATCTATCGCCAGGACGGGGAGGCCTACGTCGTCGATCGAGCCTCTGCCAACGGCACCAGGATCGATGGCGTGGCGGTGAAGAAATCGCCCGTGCGCCTGCCCGACGGATCGGTGCTGACCCTCGCCAACCTCGACTTCCGCTTCCAAAAGTCATGAGCAGCTGGCGTCCGAGGTTTGATCTCTCTGGCGTCTGGCGTCTGGCGTCTGGCGTCTTCCCCTACACGACTTCCTTCCGACTTCCGACTTCCGCCTTCCGCCTCTTATGCCCGAGCTGATCCTCACAATCCTGCGGTTGATCTTTCTGGCCCTGATCTACCTGTTCATCTGGCAGGTGGTGAGGGCTCTGGCCCGTCACATCGGGTACACCCGGTCGGACAACACCAGGAAGATGAGCAACCGGGTGACGGTCGTGAGGTCGGACACTCAGGCCGGGCTGTCTTTCCAGGTGACCACCGCCACTGTCGTCGGCAGAAGTGACCAATCAGACGTGGTTCTGGAAGACCCCTACGCTTCTGAATTCCATTTCCGGCTGGTGGCTCAGGACGGCACCCTGACGGTGTCTGATCTCGGCAGTACCAACGGGACCTATGTCAATGGAAGACGGATCACGACTCCGACCAACCTCCGCAGGGGCGACGCTTTGCAGGTAGGGAAGACCGTGATGGAGGTCAAGTGAAATACCAGTGGTCAGCCGGCACCCATAAGGGCCGGGTTCGCAACAACAACGAGGATTCCTTCGCTCCGGAAACTTCCGGGGCCGGTACCGGTCCGGTGGTGCTGATGGTGGCCGACGGGATGGGAGGAGCCATTGGTGGGGAGATCGCCTCCCAGCTCGCGGTCGAGCACGCTTCCGTGGGTGCGGGGTCGCCGGTCGAGCGTGTGATCAGAGCGAACGAAGCGGTGGTCGAACGCACTCTGAACGAGCCCGGCCTGGCGGGGATGGGGACGACCCTCACGCTGGCTGAACTTGGCGAGGAAGGAACCGTCCAGCTGGCCCATGTCGGCGACACCCGCGCCTACCTCCTGCATCATCAGGGGACGTTCGAACAACTGACGAGCGACCACACCGTCGTGGCCGAACAGCTGGCCGCCGGCCACATTTCTCCGGCGGATGCCGTCACCCATCCCCAGCGGAGCATGTTGACCCGGGTGCTGGGGATCTCCCCCGAAATCGAGGTCGATTCGATCACGTTTGATTCGGCGCCCGGCGACCGGCTCCTGATCTGCTCGGACGGCCTCACCAACATGGTCGAAGACGAACGCATTGCCCAATTGCTGGCAAAGGGCAGCCCGGAGGAGGCGGTCTGGACTCTCATCGAGGAGGCCAATCGAGCCGGCGGACATGACAACATCACCGTGGTGGTGGTGGACGTAGAGCAATGACCCGGACGGCCGAGACGGGCCTCCTGGTCGCAGCGGCGGTGCTCGCGGCATTCGGTGTGACGCTGGTCAACCTTGCCGCGGGAGACTCGATCGATGCCCGCATCGGCCTGACCTTCCTCGTGATGCTGTTCGCATTCGGGGCCCTCCACGTGGCGATCCGGCGCTGGACTCCCTCGGCTTCGGCGGCGCTCCTACCGCCGGCCGCCCTTCTCACGGCCATAGGCCTGGCTGAAATCCACCGGCTCGACCCGGGCAGGGCGGCTCTCCAGCAGTGGTGGTTGATAATCGCCGCCGGACTCACCATCGGATTGCTCCGCTTCCTGCACCGCCAGGGCACGGCGACTCTCCGGCGGTACCGGTACCTCTTCTTGACCGGAGCGTTGCTCCTGTTGCTGCTACCGATGCTGCCGTCGAGCGGTCCGCTCCCCATCAAAGGACTGGTGGCCAACGGGAGCCGGTTGTGGGTCGTGGTCGACCTCGGTGTGACCGAGATCCGCTTCCAACCGGGGGAGATCGCCAAGCTGGTGATCGTTTTGTTCCTGGCGAGCTACCTGGCAGAACGCCAATTCGCCATCAGCGAAGGACGCAAGGTGGGCCCGTTTCGTCTTCCCGAGCCGCGCCTCCTCTTCCCCGTGGTGGCGGTCTGGGCCGGAAGCATCGGGGTGCTGATCGGCCAGCGCGATCTCGGTGCGTCGGTTCTCTTGTTCGGGGCCTTCATCGGGATGCTCTACGCCGCTACCGGCCAGCCGTCTTATCTGATCGTCGGGGGCTTGTTGACCGCCGCTGGAGGCTGGGCGGCCTTTCGCGTCTTCGATCACGTGCAGCGACGGGTGGTCGCCTGGCTCACCCCGTTCCAGGCCTACGAAGACGCCGGCTATCAAGTGGCGCAGGCGTGGTTCGGGATGGGGACGGGCAGCCTCGCCGGGAGCGGCCTGGGTCTGGGCCGACCCACGCTCATTCCCAATGCCGAGACGGATTTCATCTTTGCGGCTGTGGCCGAGGAGCTTGGCTTCGCCGGGTCGATGGCAGTCCTCGCCGCCTACGCCATCCTGGTGGCGGTTGGTTTCGGCATCGCCTTGCGGTCTCGCGACCGCTTCCGAAAACTGGCGGCCGCCGGGCTGACCTGGGTCCTGGGCCTGCAGACGTTCCTGATCATCGGGGGGGTTCTGCGCCTGGTTCCGCTCACTGGAATCGCCCTCCCGTTCATGTCTTATGGCGGGTCATCGCTTGTGGGCAACTTCTTGTTGCTCGGCCTTTTGGCCCGGATCTCCCACGAGGAGCAAGTGTGAATCGCCCTACCCGACGCCTGGCCACCGCGGTTCTCATTGCCTTCGGGTTGCTGGGCTTGATGGCGTCGTGGGTTCAGGTGGTGGCGGCCGACACGTATCGCCTCGACCCGCGCAACGCCAGGTTCAACCTCGCCCAGAGCGGAAAGGAGCGCGGCCTCATCGTCTCCGCCGACGGAGTCGTCCTGGCAAGAAGCGATCCCGACCCGGCGACGACCGGTGCGTACCTGAGGATCTATCCGGAAGGAGCGCCTTTCACACACGTGGTCGGGTACTCGAGCCTCTTGTTCGGTCAACAAGGTCTCGAGCTGGCCTACTCCGACGAACTGCGTTCGCGCCGCGACCTCACGATCTCGGATCTGATTTCGGTGATCCTGGGTCGGGACCTGAGGCCGTTGAATCTGCAACTCACCATCGACGCCGATCTGCAGAAGTTGGCGTACCAAGCTTTGGGGGGCCAACGCGGCGCCGTCGTGGCGCTGAATCCGGCCACCGGGGCAGTG
>DATEEG010000529.1:0-2725 GCA_035281305.1 Acidimicrobiia bacterium
TTTCCCTCCGTCCGTGCGGCGCTTGCAGGTTTCCCTCCAAGCACGAGCGCAATGTAGACCAACATTCGGGAGGCGTGTTCGAGTTTGGCTTCCCAAATTTCGCGAGTGGTTAGTTACTTTTCGCGAGAAGGGTGTGGTGCGAAACCGGTCATCGCCGACCTGTCTCCGGCTCGCGAAATCAAACCCGGTGCTCGCGAAATCAAAGATGACGCGGGGCTTGACGTCAGGCAGGGGTCCTGGATACGTTCACCCTCGCTTGATCGGGGGTGACTCCGAACAAGCGCCGGGGAGTCGAGAGACGCTACGGCTTGCCAGGAGAAGACCGGGCCTCCGGGTCCGGAGTTCGAATGGCGGATGACCCCGAGAGGGTGCGACTTCGGTCGGAGCTCTCTCGGGGTTTTCTTATTCCGGAAGGGCGGGAGACGGAAGTCGGAGGACGGAAGGTAAGGACTTCCGCCTTCCGCCTCCCGTCCCGCCTTCCGCCTCGATAAATACAAATCTGTCATTTGGGCCGCGTATAGTCCGGGGATGGCATTGGAGACACTTTCCCCCAGCCGGGCCGGCGATTTCAAAGCCTGTCCGCAACTCTTCCAGTTCCGTGCCATCGAGCGGTTGCCCGAACCGGTCACGATCTATCAGGCCCGCGGTACCACCGCTCATATCGCCCTTCAGCGGTTGTACGAGCTGACACCCGAGCAGCGGACCCCCGAGGCCCTGTACGACTTGTTCCGCAGTGCCTGGGCTGAGTTGCGGGGCGCCGAAGAGTTCATCGGGCTGTTTTCCAGCATCGACGACGAGCGGGTCTGGGGGCTTCAAAGCCTCGAACTCCTGGCCAACTACTTTCGATTGGAGACACCCGACGAGGTCCAGCCTCTCGAACGCGAACTCGACATGATGGAACCGTTCGAAGGCGACATCGTCATTCGCGGAATCCTCGACCGGATCGATCGACGACCGGACGGTCGCCTCGTCATCACCGACTACAAAACCGGCAAGGCGCCCCCTGAGGCCTACGCGCTCCCGGCCTTCTTCGCTCTCAAGATCTATGCACTCTTGATTCGCCGGCGTTTCCACGAGACCCCGGCCGAGGTCCGCCTTCTCTATCTCAACGGCCCCACCATGTATCGGATCCCGATCGAGGACAGCCAGCTCGATGCCATGGAGCGTCAGTTGCGAGCGTTGTGGAAGGCAATCGACCGGGCCATCGAGCAGAACAATTTTCCCCCCCGGCCCGGCCGCCTCTGTGACTTCTGCTCGTTCCGGGAACGGTGCCCGGCCTGGTCAACCGAACAAGCCCTGGCCGGTTGACACCCGACAGATAACTAGTTCCTTCGGAACTGGATTTCTCACCCGTTTCTTCAAGTGATCGCCGTCGTCGGCCGATACAACCACTCAGAGTGACAATCCACCACAGGATTGTCGGGCCAAGCGGATTGACCCACGGGGACGGTTATGGGAGTAGGAACCTTCATGCGACGAGCAATGGCCCTGGCTAGCGCTACGGCGGCATGGGTTCTCCTGATCCAGGTCGCGAGCGTCGGAATGGCACCTCCGGTTGTCGTCGAGCTCGCTCCCCTCGACGTTGCGTACAGCAACCCGAACCCCGTCGACGAGACCCTCGAGCTCACGCTCTCGCCCACCAATCCTGCCCTGATCCTGGTGCCGAGCGGCTCACCTCCTGCCTCCCCCACAACCACTCTGAGCTTTCCGACGGTCACGGTCGCCTCATCGACCCCGACGACGACTACCCCCGCCCCGACCGCGACTGCCACCCCTGTCACGACCACGACCACCAAACCGGTCACCACCACGACCACCAAACCGGTCACCACTACGACGGCCAAGCCGGTCACGACCACCACAGTCGCGCCACTCCCCGTCACCACGACCGCCCCGGTGGCGACCACCGCACCCGCCACCACAACTTCGACCGTCCCGGTCACCACCGCTCCGACCGGAGGTTTCTCGGCGTCGGCGGAGTCCGAGTTCGTCTCGAAAATCAACGGCCTCAGGTCCTCGGTTGGCGTGGCCGGCCTTGCTGCCAACGGCGAGCTCAACAACTACGCACGCTGGTGGGCCAAGCAGATGGCGGACAGCGGCAACTTCTCCCATAGCGACATCGCCTCCCTCCTCGATCCATGGTCGACGGTCGGGGAGAACATCGGGTACGGACCGTCAGTCACCTCGGTGTTCAACGCCCTGGTGGCGAGTTCGGGCCACTACCAGAACATGGTCGATCCCAGGTTCACGTCAGTGGGGGTCGGCGCCTACGTCGACTCGACCGGACGCATCTGGACGGCACACATCTTCGGCGGCTAGACCACCCGCCGCCGGCCCTCGTCGGCAGACCTCGGTGCACCGGCCCGGACCAGACGAAGCCTGACGCCACGGGTTTCGCTACCAGTACTCCTCGTAGTGGACGTTTCCCGGTCGCCCCCTGCGGTCGATCAGAAAACCCCTCTCCATCAGCAACTCACAGGAACCTTTTGCATCGGGGAAGTTCGGACTCCCGTCGTCGTTCCACTCGGGGAGGCCGATCATGAGGGGATTGCCGCACATATAGATGTCGGTTCGTCCCGGGTCGAGGGAGAGATCGAAAGCCTCGCGAAGATGATCCTCCGCAATGACATCCTGGACGTAGAGCTTGGGGCGATCTCGATCGCGGGTCACCAGTGGCAGATAGTGGTAGTTGGGGAACCACTTCTCCAACCGGCGATGACGATCA
>DATEEG010000530.1:0-3859 GCA_035281305.1 Acidimicrobiia bacterium
GAGGGCCAGCGCGTTCACCGCGCCACCGCTGCTTGCGAACAGGTCGACCGGCCCCCCTCCTAGCTCCTGGATGATCCGGTGCAAGTCGTCGGCGTGCTGGTCCGGAGTGGGCGGGGTCGAAGGTTCGGTCAGCTGGCTGCGCTCGCTTCCGCGCGGGTCGTACGTGATCACCGTGCGGTCGGTGAAGTGGCTCGCGAGGCTGCCGAAACCGCCGGCACCCATTGGGGAGCCGATCATGAACAGGGGAGTGGCCTCCGGCGAGCCGCCGGGGCGGAGGTCGTATGACAGGGTCGCCCCCGGCACGACCAGAGTGCGGGTGTTTTCATCGGTCAGGGTCATCCTGAGGTTCCTTTCGTGGTGACTGCTTGAAGGAGGGGGCGTTTGTGGGTTGCCGGATCGGTGGTTGTCATGACGGCGGGTCGATCTTGCGGTAGGTGATCGGGAAGTCGAGTTCCCAGGCGGTCCCGTCGGACGAGGATTCCCACCGACCGTCGATCGTCCGCCCGTCGTCTCCGAACTTGCCGATGAAACGCTGGTGGAAACCGGGGGCCGCCCGCTCCAAACGCCACTCATCGCCTGTCAAGCTGCCGCGGTAGACCCGGGTCACGCCCCGGTCGTCCGCGTACAGTTGGGTGACCTCGAGGGTCGAGTCGTCGAACCCTAAGACGGACTCTGTGCTCTTCGGGGCGTTCTCGACCCAACCAGCGTCGGTCCACTCCGCGACCGAGCGCTCGAGCAAGAACGCTCCGCCTTCGATCCACTCGAAGACCACGCTTCCAATTCCTGCCGACCGGCCCTCCACGAAGGGTTCGAACTCCCACGTGCCAGCCAGGCGCCCGAGTGGTGACTCCGCCATCGGTCAGGCCCCGCCCGGCTGGCCCGCTTTGTCGCCCGCGAGGAGGGCGTCGATCTGGCCGACGGCGAGAGTCAGGCCCTGCTCCATCCCGAAGCCGAGAAGTTGTTCCATCGCCTCCGTACTCGGGAACAAGCTCACGATCGACATCCGGGTACGGCCGGCGCCGAGGTCCTCGATCGTGACCCGGAACTCGTTGGTCGGCATTTCTGTGTTCGGCGAGCCGTCCCCGTGAGCGAAGCCGTCGCGAACGACGAGGGAACGCGGGGGATCGACCTCCTGGACGTCCCAGAACGCGTGCGGCTGGTCGCCCTCGGGTCCGGTCATGTGATATTCGACGCGGCCGCCGGGCTTCAGGTCGTGCTTGGTGACGGTGGCGGGGTAGGTCGGCGGGCCCCACCAGCGCTCGAGCTGGCGCGGGTCCGACCACAGCTGCCACACGCGCTCGGGGGAGGCGTCGAACTCGGCGTCGAGGGTCAGGCTCAGGGCATGGGGGTCCTTGCGGACTGCGGTCACGGTCATCGGTCTGTCTCCTTGTCTTTCTCGTTGACGAGCAGGATCATGCGGTCGATCCGACCGCGCCATAGCTCCTCGTACTGGTCGAGCAGGCGGCGCGCGACTCGCAAACTCTCGACGTTGGTGCGGACGACCTTGCGCCGCCCGATGCGCTGCTTGGTGATCAAGCCGGCCCGCTCGAGGATGGCGACATGCTTTTGCACCGCCGCGAAGCTCATCGGGTAGTGGCTCGCCAACTCGGCGACTCCCTCCTCCGAATCGATCGCGCGCCGCACGATGTCGCGGCGAGTGTGGTCGGCCAGCGCACCGAACATGCGGTCGAAGTCAGGAGGGGCGATCTGCATTGATACAACCATACGGTTGTATCAAAGATCTGTCAAGCCACCTGACAGAAACCGGGCTGCCACGCCCGTCCGGGTGCAAAGAGGGAATCGAAGGCGGTCAGGGCTACCTCGAGCGTCAGCCGCTCGCGCCCGGAACGGCCTCGCGGTGCCGGTCCTGCGCCCGGGAACCGTGACCGGTTGGCCGGCTCCGAGCCTCAGTGTCGTTGCGCTGGGGAGTCGTGCCCCTCTGGGTGCCGTCGGCAAGCTCCGACGGCGCGGCGGCAGGCAGTCGGAGCTCGAACGTGGTGATCCCTCCGTCCCGGTGGTACGTCAGGTCGCCTTCCATGAGGCGGGCAAGGGTGCGGGAAACACTGAGGCCCAGACCGAGGGTTCCCGATGTGGCGCTGGCGGCGTGGACCCGGTGGTAGGGCTCGAAGATCTCCTCGGATTGGGATGGAGGCACCCCGTTGCCGTTATCCCGGACTCCGATGCTGACCGTCGCCTCCTCGGTATGGATCGAAATGCTGATTTCGGGCCCACCGTACGAGAGCGCGTTGCTGAGCAGGTTTCGGATGATCTGCCGGACTCGCCCGGGGTCGCCGAGGGCACGGACCGCAGGGGCGTCCGGTGAAACCCCGATCGGCATCGCAATCGTTGCGCTCATTCTCTCGATCACCTGTCGACACTGGGCGGCCACGTCGACCGGGACGGCAACGGTGGCAAGGGTTCCGTGGTCGGCGCGGGCAGTCACCAGTAGATCCTCGACGATGTCGGCCAGGTCGCCGGCCTGCTCGGCGATGGTGGTGATGATTTCCCTTCGTTCGTCGGTTCCCAGGCCCTCGAAAGTGCCTCCCTTCAAGATCTCCGCGAATCCGAGGACCGCGGCGAGGGGAGTGCGGAGCTCGTGGGAGACGGTGGCGACAAACCGGTCCTTGGCCGACATCAGTTCACCGGCGTTCTCCAGGCCCAGCTTGGACTGACTCGCCCGCAAGTACCAGAAGGTCGCCAGCGCCGCAACAATGGCGACGGCCGCGCTGGCCAACCCGAGGAACGCCGCCGGCCGCCACGCTTCCAGGAGGATCGACGAGCCCGCCTCGGGACGTACCTCGAGGCGCAAAACATTAGAGCCGATCTGTGCTTCGGCTACGTATGCCAGCCCGTCACTCGCCAGGTCGACCGTGGTTGCTTCCGGGAGGATCGACCAGTCGACTCCAGCCGCGAGCGCCGGGGGAACAGCCTCGCGGATCAGCGTTTCGAGGAGAACCGGGCCCACGACGAGTCCCACCACCTCCTCGTCGAGGTCGAGTATGGGCTGGTACACCACGTACCCTTCCCGATCGAAGACCGCAATCGTGGTCAGAGACGTTGACACTGCCTTCTTCGAATTGACCGACTCGATCACGTATGGCAACCGGTCGGGGACGGAAGCGACGTCTAACCCCATCGGCCCCGCAATGTCGGAAGGGTGGAAGTAGCGAACAGGAAAGTAGGTGCTCCGAGCGGCCACCGGGATGGCCTCTCCCACCGGATTCAGTTCGAAGACCGAATAGCCGGGCTCCTCAGTTCGGGCTTGGTCCTCGAAAGCCTCGAGCTCCTCGGCCGTGACTACCGGCACGTAAGCGATACCGGCTAGCCCCGCCGCAGCCTGGATACGGTCGACCATCGTCTCGAACTCTTCCGGCGTGACCGCTTCGCTGGACTCGAACAGACCGGCGACGGCGCCGAGATCGGCTTCCACGTTCATCGCCTCCCGCTCGATCGCTCCGGCCAACGTTTCGGCTTGAACCACCAGTCGATCGAGCGCCCGGCCCTGGGTGAGGCGATTGACCATCAGCCAGAGCCCGAATGAGCACAGCAAACCCACCAGCAGCACTACGAGGGCTGCCACGGTGGCGCGACGAGGCGCGCGCATAAACGAGAGATCGGTTCTCTCCATGGAGAATTGATCGGACCGCGCTGCCGCCGACCTGAGCGATTCACCGGTCCGAGGCACAAGTGATGTTGGGCATGCTCGCACTGCACTCGTAGGAGGTCCGCGATCCGTCAAACCCCCGTGGTCGAGGGAGGCGTGGATGCCGGGGCAAAGCGGACCGCGGACAGAGTGGGGGTTAAGGTCGGAGTCTGCGAGCGGCGGGAATCACAGCGGCTGCTCTCCTGGCTGTGGTCG
>DATEEG010000531.1:0-4260 GCA_035281305.1 Acidimicrobiia bacterium
GTGTGCACGGTTGGGAGCACGGTCCTCCACTACGACCTTCGGATCATCGAAGACCTCCATCAAATGTTGAAAGAGCGCGGCGATTGGGTCCCGCTCGGCAACGCCGACGAGCAGAAACCCGCCGCTGAAGGGACCGTGGAGGCGTGGGCTCGCTCGAGCGACAATCCCATCGGTGGTTGGTATGGCCTCAAGAAAGGCCTCCGGGGCAGGGTCGGCAACTACCTGCCCCCGGTACTCGAGGCCCTCGGACTGGCGGAAGTGGAGCACAACCCTCGCAACAACAGGATGAGAGCGCTTTGAGGATCCGCGGACAGGCCCTCAGCTGGCCGGCGGGTTCTCGGCGACACGTTCGCCGGCCTCAACTAACCGACGTTCGAGGTAACGCCGCTCGGCAGCGTTCTGCGGCATCGCCAGAGCCTGTCGATATGCCGAGATCGCCTCGGAGATCCGGCCCGAGCGCCGAAGCAACTCGGCCCGGGAGGCGTGGTAGAGGTGATGGGAGAGCAGGCGAGGGTCGTCCCCGAGCCTGTCGATGGCCGCGAGTCCCTGATCCGGGCCATCGCGCATCGCCACGGCAACTGCCCGATTGAGCGCTACCACCGGAGTCGGGGAAGCGCGATAAAGGGCATCGAAGAGGCCGACCATTTCCGACCAATCCGTCTCGGCAAAAGATGGCGCTTCGGCGTAGAGAGCGGCAATGGCGCCCTGCAGGACATACGGTCGAGGGAGTCCTTGTTGAGCGGCGATCCGAACGTGGCCCAGGGCTTCTTCGATCTCATCCTGGTCCCAGCGGCTCCGATCCTGATCCTCGAGCAAAACCAGGTCGCCGCCGGCATCGACCCTGGTCGCCCGCCGGGCATCGTGAAGCATCATCAACCCGAGAAGCCCTCTCGCCTCGGGTTCGTCCGGCATGAGTTCGACCACCAGGCGACCGAGACGTATGGCTTCGGCACACAACTCGGTGCGGATCAGCGCCTCGCCGGAAGAGGCTGCGTAGCCCTCGCTGAAGATCAGGTAGATGACTGCGAGGACCGAGCCGACTCGATCGGGCAAAGCGTGATCGGGTGGAACCTCGAACGGAATCCCCCCCACCCTGATCTTCTTCTTGGCCCGTGACAACCGCTGACCCATCGTCGGCTCGGGGACGAGGAAGGCGGCCGCGATTTCAGGCGTGGTCAGGCCGCCCAGCGTTCGCAGCGTCAGGGCCACTTGCGCCTCGGTCGAGAGGGCGGGGTGACAGCAGCCAAACATCAGTCGCAGCCGGTCGTCGACCAGCTGAGAGCCGGCTAGGTCTTCAAATGGGTCCGCAGTCATTGGGGCCTCGGCCAGCAGGTGCTGTTTGGCGGCAAACGTTCGATCCCGGCGGATCCGGTCGATCGCCTTGTTGCGGGCTGTGGTGATCAGCCAGGCGGTCGGATCGGCCGGAAACCCGGCGGTCCGCCAGCGAGTCAGGGCCACGAGCCAGGCCTCCTGAAGAGCATCCTCGGCCGCGTCGAGATCCCGCAACAGGCGCACGAGGGCGGCCAGAGCCCGACCCCATACCTGGCGGTAGAGCCGGGCTGCATCCGCCTCGAATGTGTCAGCGGTCAGCGCCCGATCCGGCTCAGGCGATTCCGGCACGCTCCGCAATTGACTTTTGATAATCCTCGCCAAGCTCGGCGATAGGTCGGAGTTCGATCGACCCGTACTTGATTCCCGGGCAAGCCGCGGCTATTCCAATGGCCTCGTCGAGGTCCTTGACCTTGAGCACGTAGTAGCCGCCGAGAACTTCGGCAGTCTCGGCGAACGGCCCATCGGTGGTTATGACCTCGGTGCCATTCAAGCGAACCGTGGTGGCGGTCCCTACGCCTTCCAGGGCCTCGCCTGCCTCCATGACACCGCGCTTGAGCAGATCGGCGGTGTAGTCACCCCACGCCTCCATCGAGGCAGCTTGCTCTTCCGGCGTCGACTGGGATGGATCCCAATCCGGACCGTAGATCAACAGCAGATAGCGCATGTACTCCTCCTAGCTCGAGGCCGACTCTTGTTCCGTCGGCCACCCCAAGGACGAATCAGCAGACCCTGATTCGACATGAATATTCGCGGCCGGGCCGATTCTCTGGTGCTCGTCCCGGTCAGCGGTGACTCGCGGTCCGGTGGGTCGACCGGCCCGACAGGTCCAGTTCCACTGAGAAGTCCATCTCGTCTTCGGCAGCGGGATGCTGCTGGCTGGGAACTCCGAACCCGGGCAGACGAAGTGCGCTGATGAAGAAGACGAGCCCTCCCAATGCGCTCACCGTTCCGAGCACCAGGGCCGGGTCGTTGATCGAACCCGCCGGACTGAAATCCCGTCCATGGGCAAGAGAATACGCCGAGACCGCCAGCAACAAAGTGGCCAGCCCACCCAGCCACCAACGATCATTGCGACCCGGAGCCGTGTGGTCGGCCCGGGCGGCGACCAGCAACGATCGCTCCGGGGCGGAGGCTCGCCCGTCGAGTCCCATGATGGCCCCTGCCCCGGCGCAAAACAGCATCACCTGGATCAGCACGTAGAACGCCGAGGGGTTGGGGACTCCTGCCAGCATGAAGGTCAGGTTCAGACCGATGCCAGTCAGCAACGCGGCGTTGGTCGACCTCCCGAGCAGGATTCCCGCCCCGCAGTAGAGCTGGAGCGCTATCACGACCCAGACGATCACGGGGGCGGCGGGTTCTACGATCGAGTGAAGGAACGTCTCGAATTCCGGAAAGGCCGCCGGCCGGGCGACATTCTCGACGAAAACCCGGACTGCTTCCCCGTTGTGCCAGGAGGGGTCGACCAGCTTCTCGGCGCTCGCTCGCAACCAGCCGATCCCGATGAACCAGCGGAGGGGTACCAGGTACGCAGCCTGGCGACGCGCATCTCTTTGGAAGGTCTGCCATGTCCTGCGAAGAAGGGAGCGAGCCTGCACAGATATGCCCTGGACCGTCCGGACACTCGGCTCGGTTTCACTGGTCCAATTGGCCCAGGTTCCGTAGGTAGTTTTGGCCAAATCGACCCTTCTCCTGATTCCTCAATGATTTTTCGGGCGGCGGGAACGACTACTGAAGGGACTAGATGGTGTGCCGTACCGAGTCTGGGCGAACCGCCAACCCCTCGATCCCGGTGTCGGCAACCGCCCCGGACGGTCGGAAGCCAGAAGTCGGAGACCCGGAGGCCCCAGGGGAACCGCGGGGTCTAGGTGGCGTCCAACTCGGCTATCAGGCGCTGGGGGGCGACCATCCGGTAGGCGTCCTCCACGATGTCCTTGATCTCATCCCAATCCACGGGAACGTCGAGGTAGACCCCGAGCCACCCCCGATGGCCGACATACGGAGGAACGAAGAACCTCGCGGGATCCGACGCCACAAGGGCTTGTTGCACCCCCGCCGGAGCCGCGCACCAGAAGGCCAGCCGGTCGTCGTGGTGGTGGTCGGCGTAGGTGACGAAGGTCGTCCGGCCTCGGACGAACCAGGTGGGCTCGCCGTGGCTGGGCCGCTCGGTCGTCTCCGGCAGGGCCAGGCAGAGCCGGCGCAGCGCCTCCAGCGGGTCGGGCGTCACTGCTTACCGCTGGTGATCATGATCTCGCGGGCGATCTCGACCACCCGGCGGCGCTCGGTCCTGGCGCGGCGGCGCATCTGCTCGAACGCCTCCCCGGGGGTGATCCCGTCGCGGACCACCAGGGCGCCCTTGGCCTGCTCGATCACCACCCTGGCGTCCAGGGCCCGCTGCAGCTGGTCGGCCAGCTCGCCCCGCTGCTCGCTCTGCATGGTGTTGGCGATGGTGAGGGCGGCCAGGTCGGTGAAGGCGATCAGGGCCAGCTCGCCCTCGGGCGACCAGGGGTGGACCCTGGTCGAGAACACGGTCACGACCCCGATGGCCATCTGATTGTAGGGGATGGGGCTGGCCAGCACGGCCCGCAGGCCCCGGTCGACCGCGGCCGGGCTGAACGCCGGCCAGCGCTTCTCGGCGCCCAGGTCGGCCGCGTGGACCAGCTCCTTGTCGTCGAAGGCGTCGATGCAGGGGCCCTCGCCGTGCTCGATCTGGAGCTCCTCCAGGTGCCCGACGCGCTTGTCGGAGTCGGCCACGTTGCGCAGCAGCTGGTCGGGGTCGACCAGCATCAGCCCGGCGCCGTCGACGGCGAACAGCTTGTGGGTGGCGTGGACGATCCGGCGCAGGGCGTCGTCGAGGTTCCCGGCGGCGAAGCGCAGGTCGCCGAGCTCGTGCATCGCCTGGCGGACCTCGTGGGCGGACATCGGCATCGG
>DATEEG010000532.1:0-4516 GCA_035281305.1 Acidimicrobiia bacterium
TCGTCACCGACGGATACCACCCCCTCGCCTGCACGGATATGGCAGAAGCCATCCCCGGCCCCATCCGCCGCTACGTCGCCTTCCGAGACCAGAACCAGTGTTCGATCGAAGGATGCCACAGCCGCTACCGGCTCCAACCCCACCACATCAAAGAAAGACAACACGGCGGCGACCACCACCCCGACAACCTCATCACCCTCTGCTGGTACCACCACCACATAGCCATCCACGGACACGGCTACACCATCGACCCCACCTCCCCGGTCCACCGCCGCCGACTCCACAAACCCCAAAACCACGGACCGCCGGAGCGGGACTTGCGCACGGGTAATGGCCACTCCTCCACGCCGGGCCCCTTTAGTGGCAACCGAGGAATCTCGCCCAACTAGAGCCTCAAGCCTCATGAGGGGCTGGGTCCCGGCCCTGTCTTTAACCCACGTTTACGACTTCCCCCCCTCGGGTACAACGTGATTCGTCATCCACACATAAGGAGAAGAAGAACGTGGGACTGATTGTTTGGTTGGTTATTGGATTGATTGCCGGTTTCGTGGCGCGGGCCGTTGTACCGGGTCGTGATTCACTTGGGGTTCTCGGGACCATCGTTCTGGGCCTCATCGGGTCGCTGGTCGGTGGCTTCCTGGGCAATCTTTTCGTCGAGGGAGACCTCAACATCGAAGCGGCCGGAATCATCGGTTCGATCATCGGTGCGATCGTCGCCTTGCTTGTCTATCGCAGCATGGGCAGCCGCTCGACCGTCTGACTTCCTCGAACTCAGACCAAAACGGCTCCGGGATCCGGAGCCGTTTTGCTATCTCAGGGACACCTCATAGGCCAGGATGGCCGCGGCCGCGGCAGCATTCAGGCTCTCGGTGGCGCCTGCCATCGGAATCGTGACCCGTACATCGGCAGTCTCGACGACTTCATCCGGGAGACCGTGAGCTTCGCTCCCGATCAACAACGCAAGCCGTCCCGGGGGCAGGGTCCGGGGGGAGGACCCTCCACTCAACACGGTTGCCACTTTGATGGCTTGGAGGGCACCGAGGTCCTCGATCGATCCCACGCCGGTCTGGAAGTGACCGCCCGCGGCTGCTCGCAGGGCCTTTGGTGACCAGGGATCGACAGCACCGGCCATGACGCCGACGTCCAGCCCGAAGGCCGCCGCGGTACGAATCATGGTGCCCAGGTTGCCGGGGTCAGAAATCTGCCAGGCCACCAGGACGCTTCGGCCCGGGTCGAGGGGGCGTTCCGGAATCTGTATGACCGCCACCGGGCTCTGCGGCGACTGGGTCGACGACAGGCGGCGCAGGGCCTCCTCCCCCACCAGGACCAGCTCGATCTCAGCCGAACGCGCCCAGCGAGCCGCCTCAGAGTCGTCCGGCAAAGCGAAGATCTCGACGAGGGGCGCCCCGGCTTTGGCCGCCTCCTCGACTAAATGAGGTCCCTCGAGCAGAGTCAACCGCCGGCTTCGTCGTTCCTCGGCGCGATGAAGCCGGGCCGCCTCGGCAACGCGACGGTTGCGGTGGGACAGTCCCGGCTCCATGGTCGATTCAGATCTTCGGGTTACTTGGTCTTGGCTACCTCGACCAGTTGGGCAAAGGACTGAGGATCGCTCACTGCCATCTCCGCCAGCATCTTGCGATCGATTTCGATCTCAGCCGCCTTGAGGCCGGCCATGAAGGTGCTGTAGCTCATCCCGTTCTGCCGTGCGGCGGCGTTGATGCGAGCAATCCAGAGGCGCCGGAACTGTCCCTTGCGATCGCGACGGTCCTTGTAGGCGTCCTGCATCGCATGCATGACCTGCTCATTGGCGGTCCGAAAGCGACGGCTCCGGGCACCTTTGTAGCCCTTGGCGCGATCGAGGACTTTCTTGTGGGCCTTCCTGGCCTGTACCCCGCGTTTTACACGTGCCATAAGAGGTCCCTCACATTCCCAGAAGCTTCTTGGCGACCTTGGCGTCGCCCGGCTCCAGCTCGATATCGCCTGCCCGACGGCGAAACGTATCGGTGCCTTTGGCGAGCTTGTAGTGGCCTTTACCGGACTGTCTGCGCAGCAGGCGACCGGTACCGGTCACCTTGATCCGTTTCTTAGCCCCGCTATGGGTCTTCGTCTTTGGCATCTGTTACTCCTGGCCAGGTTCAACGTTGGCTGTGTCTTCGGTTGCCGGTTCTTCGATGATCAAATCATCGACAACCGGGACCGGCTGTTCTTCTTCACTGGCGGAAGTAGAAGGCTCACTGCTGCTTCCGGGGGCGGACTCGACTTTGCGTTTGCGTCTGCTCGGTGCGATCACCATGGTCATGAGCCTCCCCTCTTGGTGAGGGGTCTGCTCGACGATGCCGTTCTCACCGACACCAGCCGCGAGGCGATCGAGGAGCCGGCGTCCGAATTCGGGCCGCTCCTGTTCTCGTCCTCGGAATCGAACGGTGACCTTGACCTTGTCGCCCTCGTCGAGGAAGTCCAACGCCTTTCTGAGGTTGATCTCAAAGTCGTGATCCTCGATGCGAGGAGCCATCCGCAGTTCCTTGATGACTGTTCGCTTCTGGTGCTTGCGAGCTTCGCGTTCACGTATCGATTGCTCATACTTGAACTTGCCGTAGTCCATCAAACGGCACACAGGTGGTTTGGCGTCCGGTGCCACTTCCACCAGATCGAGCCCGAGCTGATCGGCCAACCACAGGGCCTCCGACAGCTTCTTGACACCGATCTGGGACCCGTCCGGCGCCACCAGGCGCACTTCGGGTGCCCGTATGTATCCGTTTATGCGCAGTTCAGCGATGCTTCTACCTCCTGTTACAGCAACAAAAAAACAGCAGGCGGTACCTGCTGCTCACAGAGAATGGACAGACCGACCAGCAAAGGTTGACCCCTTCCGGCCGGCGTTTCGCCCTGTGGACCCGGGCTCACCTGCGGTGGCCGGGTGGGAAGCAGCATGCCTCCGCTTGGTTTTGATTGTGGGTAACCAGTGTAACGCCCTCGGCCGGGACAAGGAACGGCCGTCATTGCCCGGGGTGATCGGGCTCACGACTCGAGCGAATCGTGAGGGCGGCAGCCACGGCCGCGACCGCGGCCTCGGCTCCTTTGTTGCCCGGACCCGGCTCCGAACGGTCGAGGGCCTGTTCCAGGGTATGGGCCGCCAGGACGGCGTTGGTGACCGGCTTGACCGCATCGAGGGCGACACGGGTGAGCCCGGAGGCAGATTCGTTGACGATGACTTCGTAGTGATCGGTTTCACCCTTGATGACCGCCCCGATCGCAACCACCGCGTCGGCCCGACGGGCGAGCTGGGCCGCTGCGAAGGGAAGCTCCCAGGCTCCTGCCACCCTCAGGATCAGGACCCGACCCACTCCCGAGGCTTCCAGTGCCTTGATCGCTCCATCCAGGAGCCGATCGGTGATGGCCTGGTTGAAGGTGGCGACCGCTAGGCCGATGGTCAGATCGCCTGGACTCCGTTGTGGTTCCAAGTCCTCGACGATCACGACTGGGGCTCGGCCTGATCCGGCAATGGGAGCGTTTCCCCGTCGTAAAGGTGGCCGAGCTTGGAAGCCTTGGTCTGCAAGTAGCGTTCGTTCTCGGGATTGGAAGGGATCGAAAGCGGGATGCGCTCGACGATCGAGAGTCCGTAACCTTCGATGCCGGCCCGCTTGGTCGGATTGTTCGTCAGAAGCCGCATCGAGCGAACGCCGAGGTCGTAGAGAATTTGCGCTCCGACGCCGTAGTCGCGGGCGTCGACCGGGAGACCGAGATCTTGATTGGCTTCCACCGTGTCACGGTCGAGGTCCTGAAGGTTGTAGGCCTCGAGCTTCTTCAATAGTCCGATCCCTCGGCCTTCGTGACCGCGGATATAGAGGAAGACCCCGCGGCCTTCCTCGGCGATCCGGGCCATGGCCTGCTCTCGCTGGGCGCCGCAGTCGCATCTGCGGCTGTCGAAGACATCGCCGGTGAGGCACTCGGAGTGAACCCGGACCAGCACCTCTTCACCGTCGCCGAGTTCACCCATCACGAGGGCGAGATGTTGCCGATCGTCGACCAGTGAAAGGTATCCAACAGCTCTGAACTCCCCCACCGGAGTGGGAAGCCTTGCCTCCACCGCTCTCGCCACCAATCGCTCGTTCTGGCGGCGGTAGGCGATCAAGTCGGCGATGCTGCCCATGAGGAGGTTGTGCTCCTTGGCGAAGCGCTCGAGGTCGGGCAGTCGAGAGACGGTTCCGTCGTCGTTCATGATCTCCGCCAGCACTCCCGCCGGATAGAGGCCGGCCAGATTCGAGAGATCGACGGCGGCCTCGGTATGTCCGGCCCTCTTCAGTACCCCGCCCGGCTCGTATCGGAGGGGGTACACGTGGCCCGGGCGAGCCAGGTCTTCGGCTTTCGTGGCGGGATCGATCAGAACCTGGATCGTCCGGGTGCGGTCGGCCGCTGAGATCCCGGTGGTGGTCCCGTGGCGGGCATCGACACTCACGGTGAAAGCCGTATGACGAACGTCGGTGCTGTGCAGAACCATCATCGGCAAGTCGAGCGC
>DATEEG010000533.1:0-5722 GCA_035281305.1 Acidimicrobiia bacterium
GTGACCATCCCCACCCGGGTCTTGAGGAGATTGAGATCCATGAGGATCCGGGCGATGACAGGAATGGCCGAAATCGACAAGGCGGTCGCCATGAACAAGGCAAACACAGGCCGCTCGACGTTCACCGGAACCAGTTGGGCGGGAAAGAGCATGCCAAGGGCGAAACCACCTGCGAACGGAAGACCGAACCCGCCGATCCAACCTCCGATCACGGCACCGCGGGCCTGGCGGAGAATGCTGAGCCGGGTCTCGAGGCCCCCGATCAGGACCAGGAAGATGATTCCGATCCACGAAAAGGCGTCCAGGACAGAGCGCTGGACTGCGTCAACGGGAAAAATGGTCTGGAACCCTCCGGGCCAGATCCAGCCCAACAAGGAGGGGCCAATGAGAATCCCCACTGCCAACTCGCCGACGTGGAGAGGCACCTTCAATCGGGCAGCTATCTCGCCGCCGATCCTGGCCGCCAGGAACAGCACCGTCACGCCCACCATCAAGATCAGAAGTTGATGGTCGTTCATCGGTTCCTGCCCGATGAGCGCCAGGACGGAGCCGTCGCAGGCGCCCCGCGATTCATCCCCAACCGCTTGACCACCATCCGGGCATGCTAAGCCGGGACCGCCCGGTCGCCTAGGGTGAAACGGAGGCCATTGAGAGACCTCCGACCCCGCTCGAAGCGGCGCATCTTCGTTCCCTAGATATGTGCCGATGGGCTCAATTTTCCGGTGGCGCAACGGGCCTTCGCTCGCTAGCTTGGCGCTCACGCCTTCCGGGGGGAAGGGGATTTACCAACTGAGATGCCTCTCTTTGGGGGCACAAATGAAGGGTGGGGCACCCCATTGGACTGGGTGAACGAGGGAGTGGATGGGACAACCAAAAGGGCTGTGAGGCTGGCGCGAGCTTTTGCTTCACTGCGAGCGGACGTGGCATTCGCCACGGTCGATGCGATGCTGGTCGTAGTGGCCTACTCGGGTGCGCTGATGCTGAGATTCGTGGACCTTCCCACGGGCGTTCCGCCTCGCTGGTGGGTCGAGTTCCTCACGGTTCTGCCGGTGATCGTGGCGGTTCACTTGATCGCCAACGTCGCCTTCGGGGCCTACGGCCACGTCTGGGAGTTCGCCAGCGTCGCCGAGGCGCTAAGAATCGTTCTTGCGATCATCTCCGCATCGGGCACGCTGCTCGTGTTGATGATCGCCTATCGCACCCTGACCGATCAGCTCGGTCCTATCCCCATTGGTTCGCTGGCGCTCGGCGGTCTCCTGACTCTGGCCCTGATGGGGGCCGTCAGGTTCAGATCCCGGCTCTTCTCCTTCAACCGGGCCAACGGTTTTCAAGATACTCACGGTTCGAGGGTCCTAATCGTCGGAACCGGTAGGCCGGCCGTCGACCTCGCTCGCCATCTCGTCGGTTCGGGCCACTCCCATGTCGTCGGTTTCGTAGGGGAGCAACCGGTAGGTAGCGGCCGCAGACTGGCCGATCTCCCGGTCCTGGGCGACCTGGAGTCGGTCCCGGACCTGGTCAGGAGGAGGAGCATCGACGAGGTGATCGTCGCCACCCGTAACGGTTCTCCGATCGTCCGCCAGTTGGTCGACCTTTGCCTCACGGTCGAGGTTCGCCTCCGCATCATCCCCGACATCGACTCGGTGTTGGAAGGAAAAAAGGGCTTCCAGGATGTGCGCGACCTGCGACCAGACGATCTCCTCGACCGTCCTGCGGTCCATACCGATCTCGACCAAGTCGGGGCGCTCCTCGCTGGCAGCTGTGTGATGGTCACCGGCGCCGGTGGTTCGATCGGCTCCGAGCTCGTCCGACAGATCATTGGCTTCAAGCCGGGTCTGCTTTTGGCCCTCGACCACGACGAGACCCACCTTCATCAGGGAATGTTGGAGTGGGCCGGGCAGGGTGTCGAGGTGGAGCCGGTGCTCTGCGATATACGTGATCGGACCCGACTGATGCGTGTGTTCAACACCTACCGGCCGCGGGTCGTGTTCCATGCTGCCGCCCACAAGCATGTCCCGATCCTCGAGGCGTCGCCGGAAGAGGCAGTCAAGACCAACATCTTCGGCACCATGATGCTGATCGACGCCGTCAAGCGGACCGGCACTGAGCGTTTCGTCCTGATCTCGACTGACAAGGCGACCGATCCGGTGGGTGTTATGGGGGCTTCCAAGCGAGTCGCGGAGATGCTCATCCAGGCGGAGGGCAAGTCGAGCCCGGTGCAGTTCTCCGCGGTCCGATTCGGCAATGTGCTGGGCAGCCGGGGCAGCGTGGTGCCGACCTTCGTCGAGCAGATCGACCGCGGTCAGGCGGTCACCGTCACTGATCCAGAAATGACTCGCTATTTCATGACCACGCGGGAAGCGGTCGAGTTGGTCTTGCAGGCAGCTGCCATCGCCGATCAGGGCCAGGTGCTGGTTCTGGACATGGGCGAGCCCGTGAAGATCGTCGACCTGGCCCACCGTCTGATTCGCATGGCCGGATTGGTGCCAGGCCGTGACATCGAAGTCCACTACACCGGACGGCGCCCGGGCGAGCGGCTTCACGAGATGCTCTCAGTCGTGCCTCTGAGCCCCAGCAGCCACCCTCGCATAAGCATCGCCGATCCCGGCGTTCTGACCCCCGGGACCCTGATGGACACCGTTAGAACCTTGGTGAGACTGTCGGCTGCCGGCGATCGTGACACTCTCCGTGACGTTCTGCTCAAGGTTGCTCAGACCAACGGGCAACTAACGGACGTGACCCAGCTCATCCACGAGGTTTCCATCGACTTGCGGGAGGATCAGGAAATCACCATTCCCGCAGGGATCGAGGATGAACTGATCAACTACGAGGTGCAAGACCTTCGGCCCGAGATTCAGAAGCGGACTCTGTCCGATGTTTCGGTGACCGAACAGGCCTCATAGACTGCCGTCACGTTTCCGACAACCAGCCCGATGCTCAAGGCTTTCTTAGCAATCCCGGCCTGGGGCCGTCGCACCACCGATTCTCACGTGTCGACTGCGGAGCAACAGCAACCTCGGCTGACGCTCCTCGTTTCCAGCACACAGCGGCGGGGAGCGGAGGTCTTCGGCGAGCGGTTGTCGAGCGGGCTGACCGACCGGGGCTGGAGCACCGAGCTAGTGGCGTTGACCGGATCCAACGATCCCCTGGCGCCCACCGTGGCGGCGCGGCCGCTTTCACTTCGACCGGCGTCAACGCTCGGTCGGCTCGACCCGAACATAGTCCGATCTCTGCGCAGACATCTGCGTCAGAGCGGGGCCGATGTCATTCTGGCTTACGGTTCTTCGACGCTGCGTTACGGGGTCGCCGCCACCAGGTTCATGCGATCCCGACCGGCTCTGGCCTACGCCAGCATCGGGGAGCCTCTCTACTGGGCGCGGAAGCGGTACCAGCGATTGGCTTACGGAACGCTCCTGAAAATGGTCGATCTCGTGTTGAGTGTTTCGGCGACAACTGCTCGACAGCTCTCTTCGGGCCTGGGCGTGCCCGCTGACAGAGTGCGGGCGGTGTATACGGGCATCCCCAAGGAACTGCTCGATCTTTCCCCGGCCCCGGACGGTGACGGGCTGCGAATCCTGTTCATGGGTAGCTTGACCCGGGAGAAGGACCCGATGACCGCGATAGAAGTCTTCGGGCGTCTGGCGACAACGGTCGACGCCAGGCTTCGCATGGTTGGCGCTGGCCGGCTCGACTCCGCACTGCGAAAACGGATTGCCGAGCTCGGCTTGGCGGACCGGGTGGAAATGACCGGTTCGGTCGAAGACGTGACGCCCCACCTTGCCTGGGCGGACGTGTTGTTGTTGACCTCGCTCACCGAGGGGCTACCCGCTGCCACCCTGGAGGCTGCCGCGGCGGGTGCCGCGGTGGTGGCCTTCAACGTCGGCGGAGTAGGAGAAACGATGACCGATCAGGTGAGCGGGCGCCTGGTCAAACCGGGAGACCTCGCCGGCATGGTCGCTGCTCTCTCCTTCTATGCCGCCCATCCCCAGGCGCGGCAGGAAGCCGGACAGGCAGGACGCAAACTGGTGGCCGAGAAGTTCACCATTGAGGAGTCGGTTCGTCATCACGATGTGGTTTTGCGAGAGCTGCTGGCAAGAACAGGTCGGCGGAGAGTCCGATGAAAGTTGCCCACCTGACCACGGTTGACTTGAGCCTGCAGTTTCTGATCCGTCCGCAGCTGCTGTCCGTCATCGAACTGGGTGGCGAGGCCGTCGGGATCAGCGCTCCCGGGGAGTGGGTCGAGGGCCTGGAGGCTGCGGGGATTCGCCATGTCCCGCTCGAATCCTCTACGCGCGGGGTGGCACCGCTGAGCGACTTCAAGGCGGCTCTGCAGCTGTGGAAGATCCTTCGCAACGAACGCCCCGACATCCTCCATACCCACAATCCCAAGCCGGGTTTGTACGGCAGGATCCTGGGACGTCTGGCCGGCGTGCCGATTGTCGTCAACACGGTCCACGGCCTGTATGCCACGCCCGATGACCGGCTCTTGAAGCGGTTCGTCGTCTATCTGCTCGAAGCCTTCGCCGCCCGTTTCTCTGACGCCGAACTGATCCAGAGCCCCGAAGACCTCGCTCTCATGTCCAGGTGGCGGATCGCGCCGGCTGCCCGGGTGAGGCTGTTGGGCAATGGGGTCAACCTCGACCGATTCAAATCGGATGGCGGGCGAGGCCGGGCAGCGATGCGTGCGGAACTCGGGCTGGCGCCCGATCAGGTCGCGGTGGGGATGGTGGGGCGTCTGGTAGCGGAAAAGGGCTACCCCGAGCTATTCGAAGCAGCCCGCCAGCTAGACGAGCGCTATGTGGTTTTTGTCATCGGCCCGGACGACACCTCGAAGGGAGACTCGCTCCCGGCGGAGCTCGTTGACCGGGCTCGAGCCGATGGAGTGCGCTTCCTCGGGATGCGAACGGATGTCGACGATCTCTACCGGGCGCTCGACGTCTTCGTCTTGCCGTCCCATCGGGAAGGCTTTCCCCGGGCCGCCATGGAGGCGGCCGCCAGCGGACTGCCGGTGGTCGCCACGGATATTCGGGGCTGTCGTGAAGTGGTTGATGATGGTGTCAACGGGCTGCTGGTGCCGGTGCGCGATCCCGCGGCGTTGGCGAAGGCGATCGAAACGCTCGGTCGTGATGCCGGACTGCGCGTGAAGATGGGCACGGCCGGCGTCGAGCGGGCCCGCCGGCTCTTCGATGAGGCGGCGATCGTCGGGACCGTGCTGGATGCCTACCGACAGGTTGCGGTCACGAAGGGCTTGGTCAGGCTGGCGGAAGCACTTGGGGCAGGCAAGAAGCCGCTGGCAATTCGTCGTGCCGGCCGGTCGGATGCCGCCGCGATCGGCCGGATGCATATGGAGAACATCTCGACCGGCTTCCTATCGAGCCTGGGACTCGGGTTTCTGACCCGGCTGTACAAGTCGATGATTGCGTGGCCGCAGGCGGTGGTCCTAGTGGCAGACGCCGGAGCTGGACCGGTCGGATTCGTCGCCGGCGTGGCTGACACCGGGGCTTTTTACAGGCGGTTCATCGTGCGATCGGGAGTTCCGGCGGGTTTGGTGGCACTGCCCTCCTTGATGAGATCAGGGGGCTTTCGCAAAGCCTGGGAAACCCTGAGGTACAGCCGCTGGGAGGGCGATGTCGGGGCCGAGGTGAAGGCCGAACTGGTGTCGATGGCAGTAGATCCTCTGTTTCGAGGTCAGGGCTTGGGCCACAAGCTAGGGATGGAACTCCTC
>DATEEG010000534.1:0-7519 GCA_035281305.1 Acidimicrobiia bacterium
CCGGCCAGGCCACCAGAGCGATCCGATCATGGCCCTGGCTCGCCAGGTGCTGGACGACTTCGACGAGACCGGCGGCGCCGTCGACATCGACCCACGGAAATGGCGAAGGATGGTTGGCCTGTCCAAAGGCGGCAAAAGGAAATCCGAGGTCGGACAGCATTTCGACGCGGGGGTCTGCGTAGTTCGTTTCGGAGAGAACAAAACCATCCACGTCGCCGCTTCGGATCACTTCTCTATAAGCGTCCAGATCGTTCTGACCTGAGCGGGGGGCGAACAGGGTGAGGTCGAATCCGTGATTCGCGGCAGTGGCGACCAGCTGGTGCAGAAAGACGTCGAGGGCCGCCTGCGGGCCGGGATTGGGCAGGCAATATCCGATTCGCTGGGTCTTTCTTGCCTGCAGGCTGCGAGCGGCCCGGTTGGGTCGGTAACCGAGAGCTTCGATCGCTTCCATCACCTTGGTGCGCGTTTGCGGCGCCACCAGGTGCGGAGCGTTGAGAACGTTGGAGACGGTCGCGACGGAGACGCCGGCCCGATCGCTCACGTCCCGAATTGTCTGGCGCACACGGCCCCCTGAAACGTTTCAAAACTGCATTGAAACGTTTTAGGCCGGGTCGCGGGGCCGGAATTGAGGAAAAATTTCGCGAGCTGGCGTCCGTGGCATCTGAGGGGCACGGTTATCGGCAATCCACAATCCCCCGGTACCCCTCCCAACTACCCTGCCCCCATGGCTGAGCCCGTCGAACGCAACCTGGGGCTGGATCTGGTGCGGGTGACCGAGACGGCGGCGATGGCCGCGGCCCGGTGGATGGGCCGGGGCGACAAAGAAGCCGCCGATCAAGCGGCGGTTGACGGGATGAGAGCACACCTCGCCACACTCGATATCGACGGGATCGTGATCATCGGCGAGGGTGAAAAGGACTCGGCTCCGATGCTGTACAACGGCGAGCGGGTGGGCAGCGGTCGGGGAATGAAGGTCGAAGTGGCGGTCGATCCGGTGGATGGGACCACCCTTACTTCCAAGGGAGAGCCTGGCGCTCTGTCCGTGATCGCTGTTACCGAGGGAACCGGGTTGATGTACTCCCCGGGGGCGCTCGTCTATATGGACAAGATCGCGGTCGGCGCCGAAGCTTCCGGCTTGATAGATCTCGACGCTCCGGTCGAACACAATCTGCGGCAGGTGGCGAAAGCCAAATCAAAAGATGTGAACGACCTGACGGTGGTATTTCTCGATAGGCCGCGGAACGAGTCCTACATCCAGGCGGTGCGGGCCACCGGCGCCCGCATCAGGTTGATTCGCGATGGGGACGTCGCCGCTTCGATCTCGACGGCTCGCTCGGACACCAGCATCGACCTTTTGCTCGGCATCGGTGGTTCGCCCGAGGCGGTGTTGTCGGCTGCCGCCCTCAAGTGCATGGGCGGCGAGATCCAGTGCCGTCTCTGGCCCCGGGACGACGGCGAAGCCGCATTGGCCCGAGAGGCCGGCCTCGACCTGCACCAGGTGATCGGCACCGACGACCTCGTCGGGTCCGACAATGTCTTCTTCGCCGCCACCGGTGTGACCGGGGGCGACTACCTCCGGGGTGTTGACTTCTCCGGTGACGCCGCCGTGACCCATTCCGTGATCATGCGGTCGAAGACAGGGTCGATCCGCTACATGGAAGCACGTCACAATCTGGTCAAGCTGCGCGACATATCGGCCGTGGTGTTGGACTGATGCCCGGGCCAGCGAGCAACCCCGCCGCATATCAAAACGTTCTCAAACTCCGGGTGGTCAGGGAGTTTCAGGAAAGACCCATTTCCGACCCCCACCTGCATGCAATTCTCGAAGCCGGACGATGGACCGGTAGCAGCAAGAACCGCCAGGCGTGGTCGATTGTCGTGATCACCGACCCCGAACTGAAAGGCCGCATTGTCGAGTGCGGGGACTTCACCGATCCAATTCGTCGGGCGCCGCTCGCCATTGCCCTCGTTCGGGAACCTGACGGAAACGACTTCGATATCGGACGGCTCGCCCAGAATCTGATGCTGGCCGCCAGTCCCTTAGGGGTGGCCTCGTGCCCGATCACGTTCCACCGGTCCACCGACGCCGCCCGCGTGCTTGGTCTCCCCGAGGGTGCCGCCTGCCGCTACGGGATTGCCTTTGGCTATCCCGCCGGGGAGCGCCGGCCGGCAAAGTTCGGTGGACGCAAACCGCTCGATGAGTTCGTTCATTGGAACGGCTACTGATCGGAGTGTCCGGGCCTCTGGAAGGCCATTTCAACGGCGGCCACGAGGGTCGAAGCCACTTCGGCGCCGGTCGCCTCCAGGTCAACGCGGTGGTGAGAACCGCCGTCGTAGAGAATCGGCCGCGCACCCACGTGGAAAGCCGCAATCGCATCGTCCGGGGTATCGCCGATCACTACCACCGACCGCGGATCCTCGCCGAGAATCAGGTTGCGCAGGTGGACCTCGAGATAGCCGGCCTTGAGATCGCCCGGGCTTCCGGAGCGGAGTCCATCGATTCGATCGAAGAACCCCGCGATTCCGATTCGTTCCACCAGCGGAATCAGGTCCTGGTGCGGGAACATCGACAGGAGAGACTGGGTATGGCCGCCCGCAGCAACGGTGGCGAGGGCTTCGGCGGCATCGGCCGTCAAGCGCGCCTCCGTTAGCGCATTTCGGTAAGCGTCGTGGAAGACCCGGTCAACGTTCATCCACTCCTCGGGGGTTATCTCGCGGCCGATCAAGCGGTCATAGAAGACCTTGACGGGACGGGTGTAATGAGAGCGGTATCCGTCGAGATCGATCCGGTTCGCCCCGAATCCCGCCAGACCATGATTGACCGACCGGACGACGACCTCGAGATCGTCGAAGAGGGTCCCGTTCCAGTCCCACACGATGTGCACAGTCCCGATCCTACGGGTGGCGGGCTCCGCTAACTTCGACCTGATGCAGTCGGTCAATCCATTCAGTGGCGAGGTAGTAGCCGAGTATCAGGAATACAGCTGGGACGAGGTCGACGGCCGACTGGTGGCGGCCCACCGGGCCTTCCTCGATTGGAGGAGGGTCTCGTTCACGGACCGAGCCGCCGTGCTTCGATCGGCGGCGAAACGCCTCGAAGCCAGGAAAGACGAGTTCGCTCGATTGATGGCGATCGAGATGGGAAAACCGATCGCAGCCGGTCGGGCCGAGATCGAGAAGTGCGCCTGGGTCTGCAACTACTACGCCGACGAAGCCGAAGGCATGCTGGCCGACGTCTTGATTCCCACCGATCGCACCAAGAGCTATCTCCATCACGAGCCGCTGGGCGTGGTTCTGGCGGTCATGCCATGGAACTTTCCGTTCTGGCAGGTGTTCCGCTTCCTGGCGCCCGGACTCATGGCCGGGAACGCCGGGGTCCTCAAGCATGCGTCCAACGTCTCCGGTAGCGCCCTCGCAATTGAAGAGGTGATGGTCGAAGCCGGGATCCCCGACGGGCTCTTCAGCACGTTGCTCGTCGGATCGTCGATGGTCAAGCGCGTAATCGAGCATCCCGCGGTCGTCGCCGCCACCCTCACCGGGAGCGACCCGGCCGGGCGAGCGGTCGCAGCCCAGGCCGGGGCGGCGCTCAAGAAAACGGTGCTCGAACTCGGTGGCAGCGACCCTTACCTGATTCTGGCCGACGCCGACGTGGCCGCTGCTGCTGCGACGTGTGCGACTAGTCGCCTCATCAATAGTGGCCAGAGCTGCATTTGCGCCAAGCGTTTCATCGTCGCCGAGGAAGTCGTGGACGAGTTCACCCGCATCTTCGTTGAGCAGATGGGCTCAGTGGAGATGGGCGATCCTTTGCTCGAAACCACCAAACTGGGACCGATGGCCCGCCACGACCTCAGGGACGAGCTTCACAATCAGGTGACTCGCACGATCGAAGCTGGCGCCAGATTGCTGCTTGGCGGCGAGGTTCCCGACGGCCCGGGTGCTTTCTATCCACCGACAGTTCTGGCCGGAGTCGAGAAGGGAATGGCCGCGTATCACGAAGAAACCTTCGGGCCGGCGGCTGCGATCATCTCGGTTGGGAGCGAAGACGAAGCCGTCGAGGTTGCCAACGACTCGCAATTCGGGTTGGGCTCAGCCATCTTCTCGAGGGACGTCGAGCGAGCCGAACACCTTGCCGCAACCCGGCTCGAGGCCGGAGCCGCGTTCGTGAATGCCTTCGTCGCCTCGGACCCCCGCCTTCCCTTCGGTGGGATCAAGACATCCGGTTACGGACGGGAACTAGCCGCCCTTGGCATCCGCGAGTTCGTGAATCAAAAGACTGTTGTGATTGCCTAACCAATGAGCAGAGGGGCCTGCGCCTCAGGCTCTGCTTTCTTTAGCACCAGGAACCTCGCGAAAACAAGGGGTGGGCTTTCGCCCACCCCTTGCACATGCCCCCAGCTTCCCCACTCCCTCTCGTCGCCAATCCGACGACGAGAAGCTTCGTTATCTATCGGACGGTCGCTCGGGCTTGGGGGGTGGGCTGATCGCCCACCCCCCAACCCCCCTTGCAGCCCCCACTCCCCGAAGACCGGCTGGGCCTACGCCCCCCACCGGCTCCGCTCCCGCCGACCTGGGACCTTCGATGACATGAGGGACTCCGCATTGCACCGTCGAGGATCGAACTGGGAGGCGGCCCAATCCACATGGGGCGACTCGATCGGCTCTGGTGTGGGGCCCGATCGAGGCAGTCGTGCGACTACGTATCGACGGGCCAATCTCGAAGCGATGCAAGGGTGAATCCTCCTAGGTCGTAAAGCTGCGAATGGGAGCTCGCGCTCCCCATTCGAGAACGAACCGAAGGACTAGCCGGGACGACCCCCATGGCTTGGAAAGATCGATCGACCGGACCGGGACCGGTCCCGGATCCAGCCGAGCAGGCAAAGTGCGAGCAAAGCCGCCATCGCAGCAGAGAAGCTGAACGCGTCGAGTCCTCCGAAGGACCCGCCCCCCGCGTGGTTCGAACCGCTGGAAGAAGACGCCCCGGCACCACCGACCACCGGCAAAGTGCCGGCAACCGGCTTGTAGGCCGCCAAGGGCGCCGTTTTTCGTTCAGGCGCCGGGGATGTCGACCCGCCGGTGGTTGAGCCCACCGTCAATTCGGTGAGATCGAACAGAGTCATTTCGGCGAGAAGTTCTTTCGAGAACAGACCACTCGACTGCTGCGGAATGTCATTGACAGGTTCGGGCGAGGGCATCGACCCGGCGATGCTGATGGTCGGTGTCACCGGCACCGTCGGAATTTCGATCGGCCCCGGACTGGCGACGGGAGGGGGCACGAGCAACGGCAACACTCGGACCATATCCACCACTTCGGTTGGGACCATGATCACGACATCGGTCACGAAGGCAGGGACTTCTTCGACGCTCTCATCGAATGCCGGCGCGTCTTCGAGAGCCTCCTCTACCGGGCTGACGGCGTCCCCGATCAACAACTCCTCGACTGGAAGAACAGACTCGGCCCCATCGAGCACTTCCGCAACAACCAACGCCGCTGTGGCCGCGTCGATCCCCTCGGTGCCGACCGACGGGTTGCTCTCCGATACTGCAACCGCTTCGTCCCCGACTGGGGAAATCTCTTCCTCCCCGACCTGATCGATCGGTGCCGGAATAACTTCTTCCTCGCCAGGGGTAGCCTCGTCGTCAACCGTCGTCCCCTCATCGGTAACTGGCGGGGTTGCGATTTCCACTTCTTCGGTCACCTGATCACCAACGCCGCCGACGTCGCCAACCAGATCCGCCCGGGCCGGCGAGGCGACGATGGCAGCCAGAAAGAGCAAAGCGAGGACGGACAAAACGACGAACAGCACCTTCGTCCTGAGATCGTTTTGCAGCCGCCGGCTGTGCAATTCCCTCTCCCGTCTATCGACTCTCGGCACCATAACGCGCTGATTTCGGAAGGCAAGAGCCGATTGAAACGAGGACGAGAAATTGGAACAACCGCGCCTCGATGCGGCTCCTAAATCTCCATACGGCCGGTGAGAGCCCGCCCGAGAGTCAGCTCGTCGGCATAGTCGAGGTCGCCACCGACCGGAAGTCCCATTGCCAGTCGGGTGATGCGGACACCGGTGGGCTTCAGTTCACGGGCCAGGTACATGGCGGTTACATCGCCTTCGACCGTCGGGTTGGTGGCAACGATCAACTCGGTGATTCCCTCAACCGGGATGCGATCGGCAAGCTCTGAAATTCGGAGTTGGCCCGGCCCGATCCCGCCGATGGGTGAGATCGAACCACCAAGAACGTGATATCGACCCCTGAACTCCTGGGTCCGCTCGATCACCGCGATGTCCTGCGCTCTCTCAACGACGCATACGACGGCTCCATCTCGTTTCGGGTCGCGACATATCGAGCACTCCTCGGAGCTGGTTACGTTGAAACATCGCCTGCAGATTCCGAGTTGCTCTCGAAGATCGGTGATCGACTGGGCGAGACGAAGTGCATCGGCCTCTTCAACCGACAGCAGGTGAAACGCCATTCGCTGGGCGCTCTTCTTACCTATGCCGGGAAGACGAGCCAGTTCGTCGATCAGACGCTGAAGTGGGCCATCGAACATCAACGTCAGCCGAGCAGGCCGCCGAGGTCTAGCCCGCCCGTCAGGCCACCCATGGCCTTGCTGGCTTCGGAGGACGCTGCCTCGAGTGCCTGGTTGGCTGCGACGACGATCAGGTCGCCCAGCATCTCCGGGTCGGTTGGATCGATCACTGCTGAGTCGATATGGATCGAATCGATCCGGCCCGATCCGGTGACCACCACCTTCACGGTTCCACCTCCGGAGCGCCCTTCATAGGTTCGGGTCGCCAGCTCTTCTTGAGCCGCCAGCATCTGCTCCTGCATCTGCTGGGCCTGACGAAGCAGCTGGCTCAAGTCGGGAGGGGGGTTCATGGAAGCACGAGGGTAGTTCAGTCGCGCTCGGCGATTATCTCTTCGACGAAGGTCGCGCCCAGTTCCCGCTCCAGAAGCGCTGTCGGGTCGCCGGCGTCGGATGGGGCTTCGGAGAGCCGGTCCTTGTCGAGCTCTATGCGGGAAAGGGCGTCTTCACCCGGTGGTGGCACAGCGCCGGATTTCCGGAATTCGACCCCGATTGCCTGACCAAGCAGGTCGGAGGCGTGGGTGGCGACCAGGGCCGTAGTTGCAGCATCGCGTTGGAGCCCTTCGAGGTGGAAATCCTGAGCGACGTGAAGTATCAATGAGTTGCCTTCGATACCGGCCGGCGTGGCTTCGCGGAACAAAGCCCATCGTCGGGCGCCGAGGACCTGGCGGAGACCCCCGAAGAGCGCCGGCCATATCTCATTCAGGCGATCGGCCGAAACCGGGACCGCGGCGGACGCTTGAGGGTCGTGGTTCGAAGTTGAAGACTCCGAGACGGGCGCGCTCGCTTCAGCCGACACGAGCGCACTTTCTGGCGTCAGCCGCCCGCCGCCTGGCGTCACTTCTGGCATCTGGCGTCCGACGTCTGGCGCCTTGTCTGGCGCCTTTCCCGGCGTCGGGCGTCTGGCGTCTGGCGCCGCGTCGGGCGTCGGGCGTC
>DATEEG010000535.1:0-4165 GCA_035281305.1 Acidimicrobiia bacterium
CTGGGCTCTTTGCCGCACACTTCACAACGATATGACATAGAAGGGGGAACTCCTGGGGAGATCCGGGAGGATAGCAATGAGCCCGCCCCTTCCGAAAACTGGCCGTCCCGGTCACCGGGGGTCCCTCCCCTTCCCGCTCTCATGCGGGGGGCCCTCCCCTTCCCGCGGCATAACCTCTCCCGGTGGCCAGCCTCGTCAAGTTGAGTGCAATCAAAGTCGAGGAGGTGTCCGGACTCGCGGCCGGTCGGGCCAGCGCGTTGCGCAAAGGCGGCATCTCATCGGTCGCCGACCTCCTGCTCCATGTGCCCCGCAAGTACCTCGACCGTTCGCGGGTGGAGGCGATCGCCCTGGCTCCGGTGGGTGAGGAGGTGACCATCGTCGGCCGCGTCACCAAGGTCAGTCTGCGACGCCCCCGGGCCAAGATGGTGATCGTAGAGGTGAGGGTCACCGACGGCACTTCGGTGCTCCCGGTGGTGTTCTTCAATCAGAGCTATCGGGTCAAGCAGCTGCCTGAGGGCACCGAGGTTGCCCTGTCCGGCAAGATCGAACGGTTCCGGGGGAATCCGCAGATGAACAACCCGGCGGTCGACATTCTCGACTCTGACCTGGAGCATCTCACCACCGGGCGGATCGTCCCGATTCACCCCGCAGTCGGAGTCGTGAGCCCCGGGATTCTCCGCCGGGCCATGCACAACGCGCTGCGCCGGGCGCGACCGATCGCCAACCCCGTCCCCGGCGAACTGGTGGATCGTCTAGGGCTGATCGATCGGGACACTGCCCTTGCCCACATTCACTTCCCCCCGGAGCCGGCCGACAGCACAACCGCCCGTCGTCGTCTCGTCTTCGATGAGTTCTTCCGCCTCGAGGTGGCCCTCGCCCTCCAGAAGCGGCGTCAGATGGACGAAGCGCGGGGGATATCCCATCGCTTCGAGGGCGAGTTGGTGGGCAGGTTCATCGACGGTCTGCCCTACCTTCTGACCGGCGCTCAGAGGAGGGTGCTCGATGAGATCAAGTCCGATCTGGGGGCGGATCACCCGCTGCACCGGCTGCTCCAGGGCGAGGTGGGGTCCGGCAAGACCGTCGTCGCGGTGGCGACCCTCCTGGTGGCAGTGCAGGGAGGCAATCAAGGCGCGGTCATGGCTCCCACCGAGGTCCTGGCCGAGCAGCACTTCATGAGTATCAGGGGACTGCTCGAAGTTGCCGGGTTGTCCCCACCCGAGGAGGGCGCCGGAGGCCGGCTGGGGATGGTGAACCTCTTTGCGACTGGTGGACCTGTGGTGAAGATCGCACTCCTGACCTCCTCCCAGGCGCGCACCAACTACGACCCGGGGGCAGCCCGGTCAGATGTGATCGATGCCATTCGCAAGGGCGAGGTCGATCTGGTGGTCGGAACCCATTCCCTCATCCAGGAAGGGATCGAGTTTGCCCGGCTGGCTATCGCCGTCATCGACGAACAACATCGGTTCGGGGTGAGCCAGCGCGTCCTTTTGAAGGAGAAGGCGACCGAAGCGGACCCCGACCTCTTGATCATGACTGCCACGCCGATCCCGCGGACGCTCTCGATGACCCTTTATGGCGACCTCGACGTCTCGATCATCGATGAAATGCCTCCCGGAAGGAGCCCCGTCAGGACCATCGCACTCGGTCCGGGGGCTGAGGAAAGGGCCTGGGATCTGGTGCGCAAGGAGGTCGCCGCGGGCCATCAAGCATTTGTGGTGTGCCCTCTGGTCGAGGACAGCCCCAAGATCGAACTGTCGTCGGCGACCGCCGAGCACCTGAGGCTGCAGAGTGTGTTCCCTGACATGACGGTGGGTTTGATACACGGCCAGTTGCATCCGCGCGACAAGGAAGGGGTGATGGCAGCCTTGCGGGCGGGGGAGATCGACGTTCTCGTGTCGACGACCGTCATCGAGGTTGGTATCGATGTTCCCAACGCGACGATCATGGTGATCGAGGACGCCGACCGCTTCGGTCTCTCCCAACTGCATCAGCTGCGCGGAAGGGTCGGCCGGGGCGATGACGCCGGCACCTGTGTCCTGATCGCCGACCCGGCCACCGAAGAAGGTGAGGCGCGTATCGCCGCGATGGTCGCGACCACCGACGGCTTCCGCCTCGCCGAAGAGGACCTGAAGCTGCGAGGGCAAGGAACCGTGTTCGGTGCTCGCCAATCGGGAATGGCCGATCTCCGGCTGGCGGACATTCTCAAAGACTTCGACGAACTGGTGGCGGCCCGTCGCGAGGCCTTCGCTCTGGTCGACCGTGACCCCCACCTCGAAGAGCATCCGGACCTGGCCGACGAAGTGCGAACCTTCCTCGGCGAGCGGGTGGAGTGGTTGTTCAAGTCGTGATCCTCGTTTTGGCGCGACGACCTGGGGTCAGGGCCCCAGGTCGTCGCGCCAAAACGGGGGAGAACACCCCGAAGGCTCAGATGAAGAGCTGGACGTCGGCCGTGGCGGCGTAGTCGAGGAAGGCGGCGGCCCCGGCTATGAGGCAGCCGTCGATCAGGTCCTTCTCGGCGACCCCCATGACCCCCATCGAGGTCGAACATGCGAAGAACTTCACTCCGAGTCCCTGGGCCATCTCGATGAACTCGGTGACCGGAGGCATCTTGGCGTCGCGCATCCACTTGTTCATGACCGCGGTCGCCGCCGCCGTGGCCCCCGGAATCGCCCCCAGGAGGTTTGGCAACTGGACCGGTCCGGAGGGGTTGGCGAGAGAGGCCACCTTGAGGCGCCGCGATCTCTTCTTGTGGATGACGTCCAGACCGTAGAAAGTGAAATAGATGCCTGCCTCCCAGCCCAGGCTGGCCGCAGTGGTCGCCAGGATCAACGGCGGGTACGCCTGGTCGAGGGTCCCTTTGGCGGCGACGAGGGCGATCCGCTTCGGCTTGGTCCGGGCTTCTTCGGGCTCGGCCAGCTCAGCCGGGTTCTCGGCGAGAATCGTCATTACCTGCCTTCTCCTTCGATCGGGCCCTTCTTGAGCCAGAACAACTGTGTGGTTCCGCGGTTCTCGACGCTCAACAACTGGTCGCCGCGCTGGCGGGCCAGCGCCGGGATGTCTTCCAACGAACCGGGATCGGTGGTGATCAGATGCAGGACCTTTCCGGTCCCGAGCCGATTGAGGATCAGCCCGGCTTTGTAGACCGGTAGCGGGCACAGCAGCCCGGACGTGTCGAGGGTCTCGTCAACAACGATGGTTTCGCTCATTGCTCTATCTCCAGGCTCGGTGGTGGGTTTGGTCAAACATGTGGGAGGCCTTCGTCGCCAAGGCGGTCGACGAAGAACGATGCGTACTTGAAGCCGGAGTCGGGTGAGATGCCCACCGTCAGCCCCGGTTCTTCCAGACCAAGGGCGGCGGCAACGATCGCTCCGGTCGAGGGTCCCACGAGAAGGCCCTCCTCCCGGTACAGACGTTTGGTGACCCCGTAGGCCGCATCGTCGTCAATGCGGGCAACCTGGTCGATGACCGAGCGATCGAGGATTGCCGGTTCCTTGGCCTCGGCGAAGGACTTCAGTCCGGGAAGTCGATGTCCCTTCTGCGGCTCGACCGCGACTATGCGGACGTCGGGATTCTGCTCCTTGAGGAAGCGCCCGACGCCCGAGAGGGTGCCGCAGGTGCCGAATCCGGCGACGAAGGTCTGCACCAGGCCATCGGTCTGCCGCCAGATCTCGGGGCCAGTGGTCTCGTAGTGAGCCCTGACGTTGTCCGGATTCGAATATTGGTCGGGCCAGAGGAAGTTTTCGCCGCCGACGCTCCCGGCGATCGAGCGGGCGAGGGCGATGGCACCATCCCGGGGATTGTCGACCGGGCACAGGTCGTCGGGGGTCTCCCAGACTTCGGCCCCGAGCATCCTCAGCAGCACTTTCTTCTCCTGGGGGACTCCGTCGGGGATGGTGATGGTGATCGGTAGCCCTTCCAGGGCGGCCATCGCCGCCAGGGCGATGGCGGTGTTGCCCGACGATGCCTCGACCAACTGCCTGCCATGGAGAGATCCCCGACTGGCCAGGCCCTCGAGAAGGTACGACGCGACCCGATCCTTGATCGAGCCGAACGGGTTGAGCCATTCGAGCTTGAGGAACATGTCGAAGTCGGGTGCGATCCGATTGAGCCGGACCAGGGGAGTGGGCTGATCCACGTCGGGCAGCAGCTGACGGATGTCGTCGTA
>DATEEG010000536.1:0-6817 GCA_035281305.1 Acidimicrobiia bacterium
AGGCCGAGCAGCAGAGAGAGACCCGTGCCGCTTACCAGGAGGGGCACGACGTTAAACCCCCTTGATGGAGCCGGCTGGTAAGCGAGCGTGCTCAAATGCGAGTCGATGAACACATCGCATGTGTCGTGGAATTGCAAGAGGTAACCGCTCTCGGACTGGGTGGCAGTCCACCAACGTCGGTCAGGGGTCACGAACTCCGCCACGATTACCCCATCGCCTGCACCCGCCCAACTTTGATCGGCGCGGGCCATCTGAACCCAGGCGTCGACGTTGTCTTCTTCGATCCTTTCTTCATCGAGCCCGATATCGGATTGGATTCGGAGCCCGTGAATCCGGTATCTCCCGTTTTCAGCCTTCATCAAGACCGTTGTCGTCGGCACTCCAGAGCGGGAGATATCCATCTTCTCCGCCCATCGCCACACCGTCCAGTTCGATCCAGGCGTGAGCAACGATGTCGCCGCCGCGGCCCTGAACGCCGATCCGAAGAAGTGGAGCGTGATCCTTCAACACCCGACCCAGGATGATCGATTGGCGGAGGCAGGTGCCTTCGGCGAAAGGCCAGTGCCGCATCACCCGAAGCACGAAGGTGACGTTGCGTCGATCTGCTTCCCGTAGAGAAGGCGGGATTCCCGGCGGGGACGAGGGTTCTCGCGCCCAGTTCAGCTTCACGCCCAAGGCTGTCGCCAAGCGAGGTAAACCGACAGTACGGAGTCCTACTTCGACGATCGCAGCGAGGCCGAGCATGCGGGCCAACGTGAGTTGGTCTCGGAATGGAAGCGACCAGACCCGCGAGAAAATCAGATTGGATCCGACCGTTCTTCTACGAAGCCGCAACAAGGGTCATTCTTCCAGAAATCCACGATCACGAGCATCGGCCAGGAAAGCTATGACATCGGAGGTTGCTTTCTCGGCTGAGATGCCGTATCGGGCGACTAAAGAATTTTCGAGGTCGGTATTCGTCGCCTCAGTCGCAAGCTGCTCCCACAGCACGGCGCCCGACCCGTTGATGCGGAAATAGATCGAGGTCCTCAGATCGAGGACCACGATGTCGGCATCGACTTTCTGCCAGACGAGATCGTCCGAACGTAGCTTCACTCCCTGGAGCACCCTTCCGATCATCCCCCGCCCAGCACTTCGTACCATAGCCAGATGTCCGAAGACCCCTACCTGCGGATGTCCTCGCTCGAGGCGGCGGCGGGGTGGGTTCCGGGATTCGTGCCAGTCCAGCCGGGCCTTGAGGAGCACGTACCAATAGAGGACCCATTGGAGGCGTTCGAGGCGGTTCTCCTCAAGGCGCTTCAGTTCCGCACTTGCTTCGTCGAATTCTCGGGTGGTCGGGATTCGTCTGCGGTCCTGGCGGCGGCATGTCAGGTCGCTCGACGCGAAGGCCTCGCCTTACCAGTGCCGTTGACCCGAGTTTTTCCGGAGGCGCCTACCGCGAGGGAAGGCGATTGGCCCGAACGGGTCATACGGCATCTAGGTCTTAAAGAATGGATACGGCTTGAAATCAGAGACGAGTTGGACTTGCTCGGCCCAACGGCAATCGAGGGCATTCGACAACATGGACTGCTCTGGCCAGTGACTGTTCATACCAAGCCAATGACGTTCGAACAAGCCAGGGGAGGCGCGTTGGTATCGGGTGAGGGAGGGGACGAGGTGTTCGGCCGGCGCAGAATCACCCCGGTGACAATGCTGCTGGCTGGCATTCGTCCGAGGAGTTTGGGGCTCAAGTTCTCGTTGGCCGCCCTCTCGCCCAAGTTGATCAGGAAGAGATACGCGGAGTCGTCGGTGCGCAAAAGCGTTGGCTCGTGGCTTACGCCCCTGGCAGCAAATGCTCATACCGAATCCGTCGTCGCGGATGAGCTGGGAGAACCGATCGTCTGGGCTGAAAGTGTCCGAGCTCTGTCCCGAAGGCGGGGTTGGATCATGGGCAAGCACAACTTGAGCGTTCGCGCCAAACAGCACGACGTCGAGTACTTCCATCCGCTGCTCGATGAACGCTTCATCGAGGCCTTCGTACGAAGGCGTCCGATTCTCGGCTATCCGAATCGCACGACTGCCATGCAAGCAATCTTTGGGTCGCTGCTTCCGGCCGAGGTCCTTGCACGCTCAACAAAGGCAAGGTTCAACAGCCCGTACTTTCATGACTATTGCCGGGCGTTTGCCCGCGACTGGTCGGGGGAGGGGGTCGATCCCGAATTGGTCCACGTCGAGGAACTCAAGAGGGTGTGGAATGGAGACCTTCCGCACGCGCAGTCGCTCCCACTGTTGCACCAAGCATGGCTGGCGGTAAGTGGCATTGCATCGTCGCTTCGCGCGACAACGCCGAACGGAGGCTTGTCCGTAGTAAGGGACCCGAGCCTTAACCCGTAAAGACCAGTTCTTCGTTGCGTCCGCCGCGCTCAGCCGGGTTGCTGAAGACAGAATCGAAGTCGGGGCCACCTCGGAACGCATGCGTGACATCGCTCAAAGTTCCCAACTCAACTATTTGGGGAGACTCATAAGATTCCATACCGTCTCCTGGCGGATGCCCGCCTCTAAGCCGATTCAGTTGGTGAAGGTGAGTTCGGACTGTGGCGTGCCACTCGGAAAATCGAAATCGGTGAAGTCACCGGTAAGGTTGGCTCCGGTCACGTCGGCGAGCGTTCCTAGCTCAACGATCCGAGGAGATTCGTAATTCGACATGCTCACTCCTTGCAGTGACTCCCGCTATGACGATAGCACGGACCCCGGGATGACCTCATTGTGTTCGCTCCGGTTCCATTGTGAATAATCTCCCGAGCTACCGGATTTTTCCAAAATTGGCCGATCCTGCGTACACCTCCCGTCTTTTCCAAGATCTGACATGTGGTCGAGAGGTAGTCGCTGAGCAGCCGCTGACGCCAGAACAGCTCCGGCTTGCGGCCTATCACGGGCTAATCGGCGTGCTCTCCCACGCCGAAGATCCAAAGCTGAGCCATCCAGCCGTCTATCGCTATTTGGCGATTTCCGGGCGTCAGGAACTGATGCGGAATCATCTGAAGCGGATCCTGGGCAGTCTGCACCATTCCGGTATTCCGGCGTCGGTCCTGAAGGGTCCTTACGTTGCCGAAGACTACGCCCGTCCCGAAGTTCGCACTTTTAGCGACCTCGACTTACTGATCCCCGAACAATGGTTGGAGGATGCGCTTGGTGTCTTGTCGGAGGACCCGGCCATAAAAGAAATCCCCCCGAAGAAGCCACGGGCCGACAAGCGTGATATCCCGCTCCGCGATCCCTCGGGATTGGTTTTCAACCTGGATCTTCATTGGGACCTTTTCAGCTACACACAGCTTCTCGGCGGTGCCGACGGTGCCACGGCTTGGGCCTGGAGCCGGGCAATCGAGGATCCAAGCCATCGATTAGGGCCGTTGTGGCACCTCCCCACGGACGCCCGAATCGCGATCTTGAGCACACATGCAGTATTGGACCATCGTTTCCGACTGATCCTGTTTCGTGATCTAGCCGAGATCGTCCGCAACGGGGTCGACAGCCCAGCACTCATGGAGTTTGCGAAGCGGTGGCAACTCCAAAGCTTCACATATCTCGCCCTGCTTATCGCCCGGGACATCGCCGGTGCCCGGTTGCCCGACGGGCTTCTGGAGCAACTTCGCCCCCACAGCATGGCCATGACAGCGGTTGAGAAGCTTGTCGATCGGGCGGACCTAGTCCACTTCGTAGGGCCCAAGCCGCATCCCCTCAACCTGGCCATCGTGTTGCTTCACGACTCCCGGGCTGGGCGCCTGCGACTGGCACTGCGGGCACCGGCGGCGGCGCCGCCGTGGTTGCGGCGGGTTACGTCCGTTGACCAGGTCGCCCACTCGCACGCCGACCTCGCCCAACGCGTGCCATCGCGAATTCTCCATGTGTTGCCAACAGATGTTGCCCGCGGAGCTCAAACCTACGCCAAGGCCATGCGCGACAAACTTGACAGCACAGATTCCCTTCACCGGATCGTCACGATTTTCCGAGGCCCTTCTGCGGCCCTCGAAGCCGATGCAGATCTCGGGGTATCCCATGCCGTGGGTCGGCGATTGGGCTTCTCGCCGACGGCTTTGACACGACTTCGCCGAGAGGTCAGGCGATGGGGCCCCCAGGTCGTTGTCGCTCACGGAGGCGAGGCTCTCAAATACGCCGCGCTGGCGGTGAGGTCTCCAATCAAGCTGGTGTACTACAAGATCGGCACATCTGGCGAATTGCTGCGGAACCCAGTGCGCCGGCTCTTCCACCGATGGCTGACCAACCGGGTCCATCTAGTGGCTGGAGTGTCCCAGGAAATGGTCGAGGAGGCCCGAAGTCTCCTGGGTGCTCGCCCTGACCGTACGGCATACATACCAAATGGCCGCGATCCCGACGCTTTTGAGCTTCAGGCGAAACCCACTCAGGTGAACCCAGTGCGATTCTTGTTCGTGGGCCACATCACTCGGACCAAGCGTCCGGAGCTTTTCATCGACGTGATAGTGGGTTTAGGGGCACGAGGAGTCGATGCCAGGGGAGTGATGGCGGGAGATGGTCCGCTGCTGGACGATCTGCGAATGCAGGCGCCTGAACGAATCGACCTGCTGGGCCCGCGCAACGACGTCCCCCTCTTGCTCGCGAACGCCGACATTCTTCTCTTTACCTCGACTACGGAAGGCGAGGGTATGCCAGGCGTTCTCATCGAAGCGGGACTTGCAGGCCTGCCGGTTATCACCACTGACGTGCCCGGGGCAAGGACGGTCGTGGAGGATGGAATCACGGGACTCGTGGTCCCTCTGGACGAGTTCGAGGCATTGGTCGAGGCTTGCGAGCGGCTTGCCAAGAGCCCAGAGCTGCGGCGTTCGATGGGAGCCGCGGCCCGGAAAAAGTGTCTGAGCGAATTTACCCTTGATTCGAGTGTGGACCTCTGGCGATCACATCTTGAGGCTCTGACCTTGGACGTCGCTCACTGACCTATCGCCACCCCATGAGTTCCATCAAGGTCGCTCACCTCACCACCGTCGATCTCAGCCTGCGCTATCTCGTTTTCTCGCAATTGCTTGCGATCAAGGCCGCGGGCGGTGAAGCAGTGGGCATCAGCGCTCCGGGACCGTGGGTGTCGGAGCTGGAGGCTGCCGGTATTCGACACATACCGCTGGTCGCATCAACCCGGGGCATGGATTTGCTCGCCGACCTGAAAGCAGCGAGGGACTTGTGGAAGGTGCTCAAACGAGAAAAGTTCGACGTTCTCCACACCCACAACCCCAAGCCGGGAATCTACGGACGCATTCTTGGCCGACTGGCCGGTGTACCAGTGGTGGTCAATACGGTGCATGGGCTTTATGCCACCAGGAATGACAATTGGCTCAAGCGGGCGGTGGTCTACCTGCTCGAGGCGATAGCCTCGCGCTTCTCTCACGCAGAGTTGGTACAAAGCCGCGAGGATTTCGAGTTCATTCGTCGTTGGCGCATATCACCCAGGCGGCGGACCTTCTTCTTGGGCAACGGCATCGATCTCACCCGGTTCGATTCGGAGAGAATCAGCAAGCAAGACCGCGCCGAGACCCGCGCCGACCTTGGTGCCCAAGAAGAGACCGTGATAGTGGGAATTGTTGGCAGGCTGGTCGCCGAGAAGGGTTATCCAGAACTCTTCGAGGCAGCTCGACGTCTCGACGATCGCTATTTGGTGGTTTGTGTCGGGCCGGCCGATCCTGAGAAGAAAGACGGTCTTCCAGACCACGTTGTCCAAAGGGCCGCGGAAGCCGGGGTCCGATTTCTCGGGATGCGAGACGATGTCGAACGCCTCTACGGAGCGATGGACTTGTTCGTCCTGCCATCACATCGAGAGGGATTTCCTCGGGCAGCCATGGAGGCAGCAGCCATGGGTTTGCCGGTAGTGGCAACCGATATTCGAGGTTGCCGGGAGGTGGTGGTAAGAGGAGAGAACGGCTTGCTCTTCCCGCCGGGAGATGTCTCAGCCTTGACCGAGGCAATTTTGCAGGTGGGATCCGATCATGCATTGAGGACGTCTATGGGGCTGGCGGCTCGACAGCGCGCTCAAACTCATTTCGACGAGCGGCGGATAGTTGACACGGTTATGAAGGCCTATACCGAGCACCTCGACCGAGTCGGCAGATCGTGGTCCACGGTAGAGATGCGCGACGCCGCGCTGCGTCAAGCTCGCCCCGGCGAAGCCATTCGCCTGGCACAGCTGCACGCCAGCTCAATTCAAGCCGGCTTCCTGTCCCGCCTGGGAATCCCATTTCTCACCATCCTCTATCACGCACTGATCCGTTGGCGCGATGCCACGGTCATCGTTGCCGAGCACGGTGGCGCCATCGGATTTGTAGCTGGAGTCCAGAACACTGCTCGGTTTTATCGCTCCTTTGCGACCAAGTGGGGCTTGCTCGCACTGATCGCGGCCTTACCGAGACTGTTGAGTCCTTCGGTCCTCCGGCGGGCCCGCGAGACCTTGGATTACGGCCGCGGCAATGGGGCGGTGTCGGCCGAGTTGCTCTCCATGGCAGTCGATTTACCCGCCCGCGGACTTGGCATTGGTCGACGGTTGGGACAAGAGTTCCTAACACGGATGGAGCGGGCCTCGATCACGCGAGTCAAAGTGGTGGTGGGGGCCGTCAATGGGGCCGCTATTGCGTTGTACGAGTCCCTCGGTTTCATCACCCAACGGAAGGTCGAGGTGCACGCTGGAGAGGCCTCTTTGGAGATGGTGTGGTCGGCGCCGGAGTAGTCGCTGCCTTCCTAATCGCATTCCTCTGGTGCCTTGGGTCTTTACGCCTGGGGCCGATCCTCGGTTTCGTTGACCGACCCGATGACTCTGGAC
>DATEEG010000537.1:0-2193 GCA_035281305.1 Acidimicrobiia bacterium
GCCACCGTTGCCCAGACTGCGACGACCAATACCCACAACATCGGTTCGATGAGCCCCGTGAACAGCCCTGCTGAGAAAAGCAGGACTCGTTCGGCCCGGCCCATCATCCCGCCCCGGCCGTCGAGCCCTTCGGCCTCGGCCTTGGCCCTGAGGTAGGGCACCAGCATCGAACCACCCACGGCCAGCACTATGAGTGTGACGACCCGCCGCTCGGGCGCCACGGCGGCAGCGAGTCCGGCGAAGACCGCCAACTCGCCGACGCGATCGGCTGCAGCGTCGAGCAGAGCTCCGCGGGGCGATTCGGTGCCGGCGGCCCGCGCGACGGAACCGTCCAGACCGTCCAGCGCCGAGCCGAACAAAGCAACCCCAGCACCCCATCCGAGCCGGCCAAATCCGATCAGTACTCCTCCGAGGATGGTTATGAGCAACCCGAAGAGGGTCATGATCTGTGGTGTGACACCACGATTTGCCAGGGCCCGACCGATGGGCTGGAGCAGCCATTGGAGACGGGGCCGCACCCGAAGATCGATCACGGACAAGTCAATGTAGCCGACTGAACCGGCCCAAACCTCTCTCACTATGATCGAAAGCCCTGACGAGGAGGTGCTGTGGAACCACAAAACATACGCAACGTCGCCCTGGTAGGGCACGGAGGTAGTGGCAAGACCTCGCTGGCAGAAGCATTCCTCTTCGTAGCCGGAGTCACAACCCGCCAGGGATCCGTGGAACAAGGCACCGCAGTGCTGGATTTCGAACCGGAAGAGCACGACCGCCACATTTCCCTGGGCCTCTCCGTCGCCACCGTCGAATGGATGGGTCATCGCATCAACCTCATCGACACACCGGGTTACGCCGACTTCTCCGGTGACGCGAGGGCCGCCCTGCGGGCGACCGATCTGGCCCTATTCGTGGTTTCGGGAGTCGACGGAGTCGAGGTCCAGACCGAACTCATGTGGAAGATCGCCGAAGAAGAGGGCATTCCGCGGGCGATAATGATCACCAAGCTCGACCGCGAGCGCTCCTCATTTTCCCGTGTGCTGGGTCAGTTGAAGGAGGTTTTCGGCAAGCGCATCGCCCCCATCCAGGTGCCGATCGGGTCGGAGGGTGACCTTCGGGGAGTAGTGCGGGTGGTCTCCGGCCGGGCGTTCACCTATGGACCCGACGACAAGGTCGGCACCGTCAGTGACACGCCACCTCCCGAGGTGGCCGATTTGGTGGCGTCGACCCATGAAGCCCTGATCGAGTCCGTCGTCGAAACCGACGACGACCTGATGGAGCGCTACTTCGAAGGCGAGATCCCCTCCCCTGACACGATCCGGAGCACGGTCCACAAAGGGATGTTGAAGGGTGAGATCTTCCCCGTGCTGGTCGGGTCGGCGACCAAGAGAGTGGGTGTCGACACTCTCTGCGAGTTCCTGATCGACTTCGCCCCCAACCCTCTCGAGCGTCCGCTGCCGCCCCTGCTGACCGGCGAAGTCTTCCCGATCCAGGCCGACGGGCCGACCTTTGCCTACGTTTTCAAGACCGTGAGCGATCCCTTCGTCGGGCGCATATCGATGTTCCGTGTTTTCTCCGGATCAATAAGGTCCGATGCCGATCTCGAAGTCACCGGTGGCGGCCACGTTCGCATGCACAACCTGTTCTTTTTGATGGGAAAAGAGCACATCGACACCAAAGAAGTCATCTGCGGCAACATCGCCGCAGTCGCCAAGGCCGAGAACGTCCACGCCGGAGCCACCCTCCGCACCCCCGGGTTCAAAGCGCAGATGGTCCCCGTCAGCTTCCCCAACCCGGTAACCGAAGTAGCCATTTCCCCGCGCAGTCAGCACGACGAAGAAAAGCTGTCGACTGCCCTGCAGAGGATTCTCGAAGAGGATCCGACCCTCCGGGTCGACCGGCGGGCCGAAACCGGCGAGACCGTTCTGGCCGGTCTCGGAGACACGCACATCGACGTGACCATTGCCCGCATCCACCGCAAGTTCGGGGTGGACGTGGAGACCGCGCTTCCCTCGATCCCCTACCGCGAAACGATCACTGCTACGGCCGATGCCGAGGGCAAACACAAGAAGCAGACCGGGGGACGCGGGCAGTTTGCGGTTGCCAATGTCAAGTTCATGCCTCGCCCGCGGGGCGCAGGGTACGAGTACATCGACAGCGTCAAAGGTGGCTCCATCCCCCGTTCGTTCATCCCCG
>DATEEG010000538.1:0-3573 GCA_035281305.1 Acidimicrobiia bacterium
GTTCTTCCCTTTGATTTTGGAGGACCTGGCCTCCTTGCTGAGGCGGGTGCCGTCGCACTCGGGGCAAGTCGTGAACGTCACCGCCCGCTCCACGAACGCTCGGATGTGCGGCTGCAGCGCCTCCTTGTCCTTCGACAGGAACGACTTCTGGATCTTCGGGATCAGCCCCTCGTACGTGAGGTTGATCCCGTCGACCTTGATCTTGGTCGGTTCCTTGTAGAGCAGGTCGTACTGCTCCTTCTTGTTGTATTTGCCGATCGGCTTGTCCGGATCGAAAAATCCGCAGCCGCGGAAGATGCGGCCGTACCAGCCGTCCATCGTGTAGCCGGGGATAGTGAGGGCGCCCTCATTGAGAGACAAGCTGTCGTCGTACAACGCCGACAGGTCGAAGTCGGTGACCGAACCCATGCCCTCACAACGCGGACACATGCCCCCGAGAATCGTGAAGGTCGCCTTCTCGGTTCTCGTCTTGGCGGCACCACGCTCGACTGTGAACGCTCCGCTGCCCTTCACCGACGGGACGTTGAAGGAGTATGCGTTGGCAGAGCCGATGTGCGGCTTTCCTAGCCGGCTGAAGAGGATGCGCAGCATCGCGTTGGCGTCGGTGGCGGTGCCGACGGTCGAACGGGGGTTGGAGCCAATCCGCTCCTGGTCCACGATGATCGCCGTCGTCAGGCCTTCGAGCACGTCGACCTCAGGCCGAGCCAGCGTCGGCATGAAACCCTGCACGAAGGCGCTGTACGTCTCATTGATCATCCGCTGCGACTCCGCGGCGATCGTGTCGAATACAAGGGAACTCTTGCCGGACCCGGAGACACCGGTGAACACTGTGAGTCGGCGCTTTGGTATTTCGACGCTGATGTCCTTGAGATTGTTCTCGCGGGCGCCCTGCACGCGAATCATCTCGTGGTGATCGGCGGCGTGCAACGCAGGCGACTTGGTTTGTGTCTCTCGGGCCATGTTCTGTCTCCAAGTCTGGGAAGATCCGGCTGGCGCGGTCAGGTCGTTAACCCACCGCTTTCTTCACTAGTGCCCCAATCTTCTTCTCGTCGGCGGGGGTCAACTCGCCGATCCCGAATGCCGTCGGCCACATGCCCCCGCTGTCGAGGTTGGCCGCGTCGGAGAAACCGAGGGTGCCATACCTGGTGTTGAACTTCTCCGCACTTTGGAAGAAGCAGACGACCTTGCCGTCCTTGGCATACGCAGGCATCCCGTACCAGAGTTTCGGCGTCAACTCGGGCGCGTTGGCCTTGATGATTTCGTGGAGCCGCTTTGCCATGGCGCGATCCGATTTCGACATCTCGGCGATCTTGGCGGTCACGGCGCTTTCACCTTCCACCTTGCCTTTTTCTGCCTTCTGCTCTCTGGCGCGCTCTCTCATTGCCGCCCGCTCCTCGGCCGAGAAGGTGGCAGTTTTGGTTTTGGTGGAGTTCTTGGGGTCGTTCTTCATGTCAGTTTCTCCTTTTAGCCCCAGGTGAGATGCGTGAGCTGAATCAGGTTCCCGCAGGTGTCGTCGAGTACTGCGATGATCGAACCCGTCGCAGAAGTGACCGGGGTGGTGAAGGTAACGCCTTTGGCGGCCAATCGATCGTGTTCGGCCTGCACATCTTCCACCAGAAACTGAGCCGCCGGCCGGCTCTGGCCGCGAAGCGCCTCCTGATAGGCCTTGCCGGCGGGGTTTTCGCTGGACTCCAGCACGAGCTCCACGCCGTCCGGCTCCTGCGGCGAGGCAACCGTCAGCCATCGGTAGCTCCCCTGGGAGAAATCGGCTTTCTTCACGAAGCCGAGGTTGTCCGTGTAGAACTCCAGCGCCTTGTCTTGATCATCAACGTACAGAGTGGTCCACTTGATCTGCATCTTCGTTTCTCCTTGTTTGGTCAGTCTCGGCTCATGTCCAAGGTTGGCTCGATCGGCTCACGCGATCCCCGCCAGCAGTTCGACCAGCTTTCCGCCCATCAGGTTCCAGCCGTAGCGGGCGCCGCCGAAATTCTTCCTCTGGTCCCCCTTGAAGCCCGTTTGTACGAGGTCCAGCCGGGTGCCGAACTCAGTAGGTATCAATGAGAACGTCACGACGGTGTCGATGTCGCCGACCACCCACGTGTAGCTCAGCTTCTTATGCGCCTCGATTTCGAGGAATCGGCACTTGACGGTGCCGTCCCAACCGGGCTGAGGCGGGGCCGTGTACGTGAAGGAGGCTCCCCGTTCGAGTTCGAGGCCGGCGACCGGCAGCAGCCACTCGGCGAGAAGTTCGGGGTCGGTCAGCGCCCTCCAAACCTTCTCCGGCGAGTGATGAAGATCGAATTCGAACGAAATTGTTTCGGTTTGGGATCGCGCGGTCGTGTCCGTGTAGGTCATTGGTCGATCTTCTCCAGAAGTTGCTCGAGACGGTCGACGTGCTCCGTCCAGAAGACCCGGTAATGAGCGATCCAGTCGATGAGCGGCCTGATTCCTCGAGGCTGTACTCCGTAGTAGACGCAGCGTCCCTCGCGCCGGGCCTTCACCAATCCGGCCTCTTTGAGATTGGCGAGGTGCTGAGATACCGCCGGCTGGGAGATGTGAAAACGAGCGGTGAGGTCCTTGACCGCCACCTCTCCACGGGTCAAAGACTCGAATATCGCCCGGCGACTGGGGTCCGCCAGGGCCTGGAAGATCTTGTCCTGGACGACCTTTTCCTGAACGAGGGCTGTTGCGCTTGGCACGGTTGATATATAAGCACCCACTTATTGATTGTCAAAACCGGGCGGCCAGGCTGGGGTTCCATCCAGCAACCCGGTGGGTACCAGTCCCGGCGGGTCTCCATCGGGTCCTTCGCACCGCTGCCGTCGACTTGCCGTGGACGATTCTCCCCGGTCGCGACGGTGACGGTCGCCCCCTTCGTATACGACCAGGCGAAGTCAGGCCGGAAGCATCGGTCCCACCGTCCCTAGATTGCTGCAATGACGAAATGGACGAGGCCGCTCGGCGTCGTAGGGGGCCTTCTCTTCGCAGGCACCGGTGCCTTCTGGGGGGCAATGAACGCAGGCTGGCTCGGTTTGGAACGAGACGCAGACCGCTACTACCTCCAGGCTTGGCTCGGCTTGGGGGCCGGGCTGGTCGTCGTGGGTTTTGTGGGTTCGGGCTTCTGCGTACGGCTCCGCGCGACCGGCCGGGTCGGACAGGCAGCACGCTGGATGCTCATCGCGGCACCGATCCTGTACATCCTGAGTGCCGTAATCCAGTTCGCGATTTTCGGAACGCTGGCACTCGGCCTCGGCCTCGTCCTACTCACAATCACGATGTTCCGGCATCGGCTCGCCTCGCGCCTCGACCGGTGGTTGATGTTGTTGTCTGCTGTAGGCAGCGTCACGTGGAACACCGAAACGCAGTCGGTTTGGTTTCTCGTCGGCGTCGGGCTTGCCTGGGTCGTCCTCGCGGCGAGGCTCCTTCCGGAACGCGAACCCGGGCCAACCTGATGACTTGGGCGGGCAGGCTCGAACCTCCACCTCTCCGGATGTCGGGATGGAAGACCCGCGTTCGAAACCTGCACCGCGATTCGAGCCAGCACCTGCCCGGCAATGGATCAGGCCGGGACCC
>DATEEG010000539.1:0-15858 GCA_035281305.1 Acidimicrobiia bacterium
CCGGTCGAGGTCTTGACGAAGTCGGCTCCGGCCGCTTCGGTCAGCTTCGAGCCTCGCACCTTCTCGTCATCGTTGAGGTAGGCATTCTCGAGAATGACTTTGACCAGCGCCTTTCCAGCCGCGGCCTCCACCACCGCCCTGATGTCTTCTTCCACCCGCCGATCCTCCCCGGAGCGCAACCAGCCGATGTTGATGACCATGTCGAGTTCCGTGGCACCGTCGGCCAGCGCCTGCTCAGATTCGAAGACCTTCGTTGCAGTGGTATGGGACCCGTGGGGAAACCCGATGACGGTCCCCACCTCCACTTCAGACCCCTCGAGGAGACGAGCCGACATGACGACGTCGGCCGGACGAACGCACACCGAAGCAACGCGATAGCGGGCAGCCAGATCGCAGCCCTTCTCGACGTCGGTGAGGGTCAGTTCGGGGCGCAGCAAGGAGTGGTCGATCATCTTGGCGACCTGCTCGTAGGTGACATCTTTCGCGGTGAGCAATTTCATACCCCGAATGATCGCGCGCTGTTCCACAAATGTCTATACAACCTCGCTCAGGAGGAATCCCCCGTTTTGGCGCGACAGAACCGTGCCAGGGACCCATCGTGACGCGCCAAAACGAGGGTTTAGGTGGTGACTGCCCGACAGGCTGCAACCAGTTCGACCGCTCGGGCCTGGACGACGTCGAGATCCGGATGACCGGTGAGCCAGCTTCCCACGCCGATCGCGATCGCCCCTGCGGCCAAGAGCGCCGGCCCGTCCTCGATTGTGATCCCACCGCTCGGTATCAACGGGATGTGGGGAAGCGGTCCCCGAATCTCGCGGACGAGTTGGGGTCCTCCGACCGATATGGGGAACACCTTGACAGCCGCAGCTCCTGCCTCGAAAGCTGTCACGATCTCCGTTGGGGACAGCGCGCCCGGAATCATCGCGACCCCGTGCAGGCTCCCCCACTCGATCAAGGGCACCGAAACATGGGGTGACACCAGGAACACAGCGCCGGCGGCGACGGCCGACTCAGCGTGGTCGCGGTTCATCACGGTGCCGGCTCCCACGGTCAGCGAAAACGCTGCGTTCCTGATGGCCCGACCCGGATTGGGTGAGTCCATCGTCACCTCGAGGACGTCGACGCCTCCAGCCGCCAGGGCCCGTGCCAGGTCGCCGGCCCGATCGGGGTCGAGATGACGGGCGATCGCGATTATCCGGCCTTGGGAGATCGGGTCCGGCACCGCCGGCGCCATCATCCGACCTCTGCAACCGACCAGCCTCCGTCGACCGCCAGAACTTGTCCGGTGACCATGCGCGAATCATCGGAAAGAAGAAATACCGCGGCGGCGGCGATGTCGGCAGGATCCAGGAGACCTCCCGCCAGCGGCTGCTTCCGCCGGGCGTATTCGAGGGTGTCGGGGTCGGTTGCGGCTCGGGCCGCCATCGGCGTGTCCACCAGGCCGGGAGCGATGGCGTTGAAGCGGATTCCGTTCGGGGCGTAATAGCTGGCCGCAGCCTTGACCAACGACAAAGTGCCACCCTTGGCGGCTGCATAGGCATGGGTCGGAAAAAGCCGCGGGGATGGATCCGTGGCGAGGACGCTCGAGATAAGCACGATCGAACCGGGGCCCGGCTCTTCAAGCATGATTCGCACGGCCGCCCGGGCGGCATGGAAGGCGGGGAGACCGTTGAGGTCCATCGTGGTCCGCCAGCCCTCGGTCGATGCTTCGTGAAGCGGCCCGTCACCGAACCGCCGACCAGACCCACCTGCGACCGCAAAGAGGCCGTCGAGCCTTCCCAGACGCGCCCGACCCTCGCCGAAAGCGGCTTCGGTGGCATCTCCGTCGGTGAGATCGACGGCCGCCCAGAAGGTCTCGGTGCCACCGTCGGCGAGTTCGGCGGCCACCGCAGCCGCTTCCGCCTCGTGCAACGAAAAAAGTTGGACCCTGGCACCGGCGGAAGCGAATCGGCGCGCGGCGGCGGCGGCTATGCCGGAAGCACCTGTAACGGCGATGACCTTACCGTCCAGCGAGTTCATCATCTGGTTGATACCAGGTAACGGCCCGAACCCGCGGGCAGTCTCCACGACGCGCCGGCGGGCATCTGCTGCCTAGCCTGCCGCCCGTGCCCGCCCGCATAGGAAGGCTTGCTGCCGCATGACAACCGCAGACCTGCTGCGCCAATCGGTGGCATCGCTGGTCGTGGCGGCTGTCTTCGCCGTGATCTATCTAGTGGCCGCCCGGGCCGGACATCGTTTCATCAGCCGCATGGCCCTCAAAGGCGAGCCGGGTGCCCGGGCGGCGACGCTGTGGTCGGTGGTCCGGAGACTGCTAATGATTGTGCTGGTGGTGACCGGGTTGTTGACGGTCGCCTCGGCGGTGTGGGACCTTCCGCTGACCCCGTTCATCGCCCTGGGTTCAGCCGTCGGCATCGCCGTCGGATTCGGGGCCCAACAGTTGATTCAGGACGTGGTGGCCGGATTCTTCCTCCTCCTGGAAGACCAGTATCGGATCGGCGACAGCGTCACCCTGGCCGGCACGAGCGGGGTCGTCGAAGAAATCCGGCTCCGGGTCACAGTCCTTCGTGACGTCGGCGGGAACCTGCACTACATACCGAACGGGGAGATCCGCCTCGCCACCAACATGACCCGCGACTTCGCCCAGGTGGTCCTCGACGTCACGATCGGCTTCGAAGCGGACGTCGACCGCGTAATCGCGATCCTGGGTGAGGAGGCGACCTCCATGGCGGAAGAGACTCAATGGAGCGACATGTTTCTGGGTGTTCCCGAGGTCCTGGGCGTGGACAGAATCGGCGATTCCGGAGTTGTTGTCCGTCTGACTGCGAAAGTGCGTCCGGCTGAGCGGTGGCGAGTGCAACGAGAGGCGTTGCGACGCATCAAAAAGCGACTCGACCTCGAGGAGATAGTCCTTCCCGGGAATCCCGTCCGGTTCTATCGGAAAGACGGCGGACCGGGTTCCGCTCCTTGACGAGCGCCCGGACATGAGACGAGGTCGTCGGCATCGACTTCGACCGATTCCACAACGGTCGTAGTGGCGTCCTGACCGATCGAGTAGTGCCCTGGCACCAGAGATGGAGGCCCTGTGGCCGTCCAGGGGGGAAACGCGACCCTTCCTCCGGACAGCTGGTGCGACAACGGTTCGGTCAATACGAATGACTTCCAGGGATCCAGGTCGTGCCGGCCAGGGGTACGCCGGCCATGGCAGCGGCTTCGATGGTCAGAGCCACCAGGTCTTCGCGTTCGAGGTTGTGGACGTCGGACTTGCCGCAGGCCCGGGCCAGCGTGGTGAGCTCCATGGTCATGGCCCGCAGATAGTTGGTGACCCAGCGGGCCCCCACATCCGGGTCGAGGCGCTTTTCCAGCTCCGGGTCCTGGGTCGTGATCCCGACCGGGCATTGACCGGTGTGGCAATGGTGGCAGTAGCCGGGCGCGGTACCGAGATGCTCATAATCCCCGGTGGCGTCAACCCAGGCGCTTCCGTCGAACCAAGCCTTGCGATTGCAGCCGAGAGCAAGAAGCGAGGCGACCCCGATTGAGACTGCAGTAGCCCCGAGCGCCAGCGCTTTGGCGACATCGGCCCCGGAGCGAATGCCCCCTGAGACGATCAATTGCACCTCGTGATGCTTGCCAATGTCCCGCAAAGCCGCAGCAGCGATGCGAACGGCCGGGAGGGTGGGAATGCCGGCGTGTTCGATGAACACGTCCTGGGTGGCGCCGGTTCCGCCCTGGAGCCCATCGACCACCACAACGTCGGCTCCCGCCGCCACCGCTAACTTGACGTCGTTCTCGACGCGAGTGGCGCCGACTTTGACGTAGATGGGCTTCTCCCAGTTCGTCGCCTCGCGTAGTTCCTCGATCTTGATGACCAGGTCGTCGGGCCCGGTCCAGTCCGGATGCCGGCTAGCGGACCGTTGATCGATCCCGGCCGGCAGGGTCCGCATTCCTGCGACCCGTTCGGAGACCTTCTGGCCGAGCAGCATGCCTCCTCCCCCCGGCTTGGCTCCCTGGCCGATGACGACTTCGACGGCGTCGGCCTGGCGAAGGTCGTCCGGGTTGAAGCCGTAGCGCGACGGAAGGCATTGGTACACCAGATACTTCGAAGCCTGGCGCTCCTCGGGTGTCATTCCGCCATCTCCGGTGGTCGTCGAGGTCCCAACCGCGGACGCTGCCCTGCCTAGCGACTCCTTGGCGTTGGCCGACAGCGAGCCGAAGCTCATCCCGGCGATGGTGATCGGGATGTCGAGTTCAAGCGGCTTGGAGGCGAAGCGCGAGCCCAATACGGTTTTCGTTTCGCACCGCTCCCGATACCCCTCGAGGGGATAACGAGAGGCCGAGGCTGTGATGAAGACCAGATCGTCGAACGTGGGCAGGGCCCTCTTGGCTCCCCACCCCCGGATCTCATAGCGACCCTCTTCGGCCATTGTGTGGATCTGATCGATGACCGTGGTCGGGAAGGTGTGGCTCGCTCGGAGCGGATGCGATCTGGGCTCGCTGGGAAGGCCGTTGCCGGTCTGCGCGCCGGCCATCAGTAGTTGTGGGCCTTGACGGCGTCGAAGTTGTACAACTGCCGGGCAGAGGTGACCTTCTTGACGTCCTCGGGCTGAACATGATCGAACCCTGTTGCCGCCACCAGGTCCTTCACCCGCAAGGTGTCGGCCTCGCCGAGCTCCTCGAGGCGGGCATCGGAGCCGAGGCTTCGGATCTTTCCGGCAACATAGATGACGGCTTCGTAGAGTGAATCTCCCAGGGATTCGCCGGCATCCCCCCCTACCAGGATCGTCCCCGCCTGAGCCATGAAGGCGCTCATCGCCCCGACGTTTCCGGCGACAGCGATGGTCCCCCCTTTAAGCGAGATCCCGGTCCGGAGCGAGCTGTCGCCCTCGATCACGATCAAGCCGCCATGGGCCGTGGCACCGGCCGACTCGGAGGCATTGCCGTGGACGCGGATGGTGCCCTCCATCAGGTTCTCTCCGACACCCCACCCCACGAAGCCGTTGACTGTGATGTCGGGGCCCGAGCCCAAGCCGCCGATGTAGTAACCCGCGTTGCCGTCGATGGTGATGTTGATCCGGTTGTTCAGGCCCACCGCGAGGCTGTGGCGGCCCCGGGGTTCGGTGATGATCACCTCCGATCCGTCGGAAAGGGCGCGCAGCCGCTGGTTGATCTCCCTGGTCGATAAGTCGGCGCAGCTCAGCGTGACCAAACGTGAATCTCTTCCGGCATCGGCTCGAATACGTCGGCCTTCTCGATGTCTGGCAACCCGGCCAGGGCGTGATACTCCGAGGCCATGGCTACATACCCGGGCGTCTCCGCAATGACCGCAGGCTTGCAGGCGAAGGCGTCCCGAACGACCGCAAACTGACCCCTGGTCGACACCAGGAGGGTATAGAAGCCGTCCATCGTCTTCATCAGGGTTCTCATCGCGTCGCCCAGATCGGCGCCCCTCTCCATCTCGAGGGCGATCAATCTCGCTCCAACCTCGGTGTCGTTGTCGGTATCGAAGCGAACGCCTTCCGCCTCGAGATCGCGCCTGACCGTGAAGTAGTTCGAGAAGGATCCGTTGTGGACGAAGCAGAGGTCGGGAGCGGGCGAGAACGGATGGGAGTGATCGGTGGTTACGGCCGACTCCGTAGCCATCCGCGTATGACCGATGGCCTGATAGCCGGAACGAGATCGGATCTCGTAGCGATCACAGATCTCGCGCGGCGACCCGACATCCTTGAACACCTCGAGGCTTTCCCCCCAACTGACCACCGTCACCTCCGGCGCCTCTTGCGCCAATTGGGACAGGAATCCTTCGCTCTCGGCCGCGGATGAGAGCACGGCGTCAGGCCCGAGAACGCGTACCTCGGCAGAGAGGGTGGCGCCCAGTCGAGCCCAGTCGTATCCCGTGAACGGAGCCCGCAACGAGTACTTCGTCAGCCCGGCAACACCACTCTCATACACCGCGATACCAGAAGAGTCGGGGCCACGATCTGTCATTGCCTCGAGCATCTCGGCCGCCAGCGAGCCCAGTTGAGGCTCGAGAGAAGGATCCCTCAGATGAAGTCCGACGATGCCGCACATAGCGAGCCGTTCTCCTCGATCAAGTTTATGTATGTTACCCGAAGTTGAAGCACGGGAACCTTGGCCGGGAAGAAATCAGCCGTCGGGAAGGCGCGGCGAGCCCCGGCATTTCTAGATTCGGCGAGGCTTTTACATGACCTTTACAGGAGGTAGCACGTGACGGAGAGGGAAGAGCTGAGGAGGCGGGCAGAAGCGGACGGGGTCCGGTTCTTCTTTGCGATGTTCGTCGATATGCACGGAAAGGCCTGCGCCAAGCTCGTGCCCATCGAGGCGTTCGACGTCATGATGGACGGCGGGGCTGGTTTCGCCGGTTTCGCCGCCGGCCCGATGGGACAGTCGCCGGCGGACCCCGACATGATCGCCGTGCCTGATCCGGCTTCTTACGTTCAGGTGCCGTGGAATCCTGAACTCGCGGTCCTGCAGTGCGACATCGCCGTGGACGGCGAGCCGTGGCCCTACACCCCCCGTGTCATCCTCAAGAACTTTCTGGCTTCGGTGGCCGAACGGGGATGGACCTTCAACCTCGGGGTCGAGGCGGAGTACTTCATGGTCCGCCGCAAGCCAGGTGGGGGAATCGAGCTAGCCGACCCGATCGACAACATGGCTCTGCCGTGTTACGACGCCAAGGGCCTCACGAGGATGTTGCCCCATCTGACGGCTGTATCGAGATACGTCAATCAACTGGGCTGGACCAATTACGCCAATGACCACGAAGACGGAAATGGGCAGTTCGAGCAGAACTTCAAGTACGCGGACGCTATCGCCACTGCCGACCGGTTGATCTTCTTCCGTTACATGGTGCACACCCTCGCTCAGGAAGCCGGCATGGCCGCCACCTTCATGCCCAAGCCTTTCGCTCATCTCACCGGCAACGGCCTTCATACCCACCAGAGCATCTGGGACGGGGACACCGAGCTATTCCGGGCGGACGACGACCCGCGCGGCCTCGGCCTGTCAAGCATGGCCTACCAGTACATCGGCGGCCTCATCGCTCACGCTCCCGCCATGGTGGCCGTCACCTGCCCGATCGTTAACTCCTACAAGCGAATGGGCGTGGGAGCTCCTACGTCCGGGTCCACCTGGGCCCCGGCTTACGCCACCTACGGAGCCAACAACCGGACCCAGATGCTTCGGATCCCCGACGCCGGCCGCATCGAGAACCGGGGTGTCGACGGTGCCGCCAACCCCTACCTGGCCTTCACCGTGCAACTGGCGGCGGGCCTCGACGGTGTGGAGCGAAACCTCGATCCGGGAGAGCCCAACACCGACAATCTCTACACACAGGACCCCAAGGTTGTGGCGGAACGGAAGATCGAGTCCATGCCTCCGACCCTCCTGCACGCAGTCGACAACCTCGTGAAAGACGACGTTCTCCGGGCTGCCCTCGGAAAGGTCCCCGGCGGGGATTACATCGACTATTACGCCGAGACCAAACGGCGCGAATTCATGGATTGGCACTCCGCGGTCACCACCAGCGAGGTGGACAGGTATCTCACCCTCTTCTGACCAACCTGTCCCGGGGGAAACCGATGTCTAGCCTTGCCGCATGGGCCTGCTCCTTCTCTTTGATGCCACCGGCAATGCGGTCATGTGGGGCGCGTTGCTTTTGGCGGTAGCTCTCACGGTCTGGGAAGTTCGGCAAAACAAGTTCACCCTCAAAGGACAGATGTGGTGGATTCTCCTGGTCTTGTTGATCCACGTGCCCGGCTACCTGCTCTTGAGGGTCGTCACGGCTTTCCGCCAGAACAAGGTCAGCCACGGCCAAGTCGGCCCAGGGAAGGTCGACCAGTGATCGATCGGTGGAACAACATCGCCCGCCCGACCAGGGTGATATTGGTGTTGGGGACCATTCTCCTGCTGCTGGCGGCGTCGGGGCTCCTGCGGGCCGACCGCGGCATCGCAGTCAGTTCCGATCAAGCCGTAGAGATAGCCGAACAGCACGTCGACTTCGTGTCGGCGAGCACCCAGGTGCGGCTGATCCGCCAGGGGTTCAACCTTCGCCCGGTATGGGCCGTTTCTCTCGCCATCCCGATCGCCGGAACGGGCGAATTCGAGCGTTTGACGACCGTTGAGGTCGACGCCATAACCGGAGCCGTCCTACGAGTCGTCGCCAGCGACGGCTGAGCGGTGGCGGGTCGCCAATCCGATGAGCTGAAAAACTGCCGACACACCGAAGGCCACCGTTCCAACCCAGAGGCCGAAACCGGGGCCGGCAACGTCGGACTGTTGCAGTACGAGGATGTTGCGCCCCAAAAGCACGGTCAGAAAGCCGGCTGCGATCCATCCGGCTCTGATCTGGTACCAGGCGAGAATCGTGGCGACTGCTCCGATCAGGAGGGTCAGCCACCCGTCGGGTTGGGTCAATCCGATCCGGGACCCTGAGTTTGCGTCGATCCACGGCAAGAACACCGAAGCCAGCCCGATGGCCGCCGCCGCTACCGCCCTGCGTTGTCGGAGAATGACCTACCCCACCGTGAAGATGGCGATCACAACCAGGATGATGAGGATCAACGAAACGAGCACGAGGTTGCGTTCGAGCTTGGGCGAGTGGCGCTGATCCGGGGGAAAGTCGACCTGCTTACCGGCCATCTCCGTCACCTCCTGCGCGCAGTCGCGCTGCGTGAGAGTTCAGACGCCTGTCTTCGGACATGATGCCCCCCACGATGGTCACGACCATGACAATGAAACCGAGGGCGACGAGGACGATGGTGGCGGTGTTGCCACCCGGTCCGAATGTGAAATACCCGGCACCGGAGTCCAAGGCCGCCGTCGTTGCCTCCTCCCAAGACTCGTATGGGAACGTGTCCATTAAGCGTCGCCTCCTTCCTGGTTGCGCCGCCGCTGGTTGCGGTACCAGATTCCAGCGGCCATAACGGTCAAGTACATCAATCCGATGGCAGCGATGAGTTCGACCATCGACCTACCTCACCAAACTCTCAAATGACTCTCGAAGCACAGGGGCGGAGGGCACCACCCGCCCGTCCTCCATGACGATGACCTCGTCCTGCCGGCCGTATTCCGGATAGAAGTCGGTTTCGAACTCTGCGTAGTCCATTCCGTGGAGTTCCACCTCCGGCGGCACCCGAAGAAGATTCAGCTTCTTCAGCAGCAGGGAAGCGAAATATCCGGGCAGGAACCCCAGCGGGAAGAAAGTCGCCATGCCAATCAGTTGCCCAAGCAGCGACGATTGGACGTTGTCGACACCGGTCGGGAATCCCGCCGCGAATATCCCGACGTAGAGGAGGCCCAGGAACCCGCAGGCGCCGTGAACCGCCACCGCCCCGACGGCGTCGTCGATCCGCCATTTCTTCTCGATGATTCCACCCACCCAAAACGCGAAGGCGCCGCCGAACATCGCCAGCAAGTAGACCAACGATGGGTGGTAAACGTCGGCACCTGCCGAGACCGTTATGACACCGGCCAGACCGCCGGACACGGTCCAGAAAGGATCACCCTTGGAGACGAAATACCCGCCGGTGAAACCGCCGGCAAATCCCATCGTGATGGTGAAGGTGATCGCGGAGAGCGTCGAGGGCGACAGATAGATGTTGAGCCATCCCGGGAAAGCCGTCGAAGTGATCACGAGGCAGGCCGCGTAAAACGCGTAGAACCCGGTGAAGATCAGCATCAAGCCGAGGAGGGTCATGTGGAGGTTGTGCGGTTTGAACTGCCTCACCACGCCGCCCTTGCCGAACTTGCCGATTCGAGGCCCAAGGTTGAGAAGAACGCCGAGGGTGAATGCCCCGGCCACTCCGTGGACTACCCCCGACGCAATCGAGTCGTGGAAGCCGAAATGCCGCACCAGCCATCCTCCGGCGCTCCAACCCCAGGCGGCGTCGAGAATCCACACGACCGAACCCAGCAATCCGGCCAGGGCCAGATAAGCGGAAACGCGCACCCGTTCGATCAATGCTCCGGACATGATCGAGGCGGTGGTCCAGGAGAACAGCAGGAACGCGGCCCAGAACACACCCGTGATGTTGTCGGCAAGATTGGGACCCATGTTGGCCGACCACGGATAGGTCGATGCACAGAAGGCGCCGTAAAAGTCGTCGGACGTGCTCGAGGGGATGAAGCCCTCCTGGAAACAGCCGTAGATCCACCATCCGAAGTAGTAGAACGTGGGAGTGACGACCGCGATCGTGAGAATGTTCTTGATGGCGATGGACATGACGTTCTTGCGCCGCCCAACTCCGGCTTCGTATGACATGAACCCCGCGTGGATCAACCACATCAGAACCACGGTGAAGAAGTAGAACTGCTCCGCCAGGATCTTGGAATCGAGGACCACCTGCTCCTCAATCACCGCGAGCGCTAAGTCCATGCGAGAACCCTCCCGGTCCGTTTCGTTGGCGGCGATGCTAGGGAGGCGCCCTTTTCCATGTGGCGTAATGCTGGGAGTTTTTGTTGAACGTCGGGAAACTTCCGCTGAACCGCTTCAACCCGTTTTCCGTCGAGCTTCGGGTCAGCTCCAGGGATACGGTGAGTTCGACACGGGATGAAGGTTGCCCTCGGCGTAGCGGGTGAAGCGGAACGGTTCGAGGATCTCTTCGCGCCCTCCGAGAATTTCGCGGGCGACCAACGCTCCAACTCCGATCATTTTGTAGCCGTGATTGGAATCGGCGATCACGTACACGTTGTCAAGCATGGTGTCGAAGACCGGAAAGCTGTCGGGGGTGAAGGCACCGAGGCCGCCTGATCGGGTCCGGTGGTAGAGATCTTGCTTCCCGACAAACCGCTGATGGCAGTGGGCCAGAGCCGAAGTCCACATCCGCTCGAAGCGCTCGTCGACGTTGTACTCGGGGCTCTCGGGACCGTAGGGGTCCACATTGACTTCAGAGGCGGGCTTGTCGACGACAAAAGGCATCGCCCCGCCCTGGATGCCCCCGAAGTTGAAGTCGGGCTTGTAGTAGATGCCCCACAACTGGTCGGTGATCAACTCTCCCGCAGGGCCATAGAGAGGGGCATCGGTATCGACGTGGATCACCGGAGGCATGCCGCCCTGGTTGTCGGTGAGGTAGTTGGGGTCGACCCGTAACACTCCCTCCTGCAGAAACCAGTAAGTCCACATGGGACGCTGGTACAGACTGCCGTCGCGACCTTTGACCGTGATGGTCGAGGGCAGGTCGAGCATCGCCCAAAAGTCCCTCACCCACGGTCCGGCTCCCAAGACGACCCACTCGCAGGCAATGTCTCCCTCATTCGTCTCCACCGCCGTGACCCTGCCACTTGCCCGCTTGAATCCGGTCACAGTCACCGGTGCCAGAATCCGGACCCCGAGGTTCTCTGCCTTCATCGCTAGACCCTTGATCGAGCTCATGTTGTTGGCATATCCACCCTGTTTTTCGTGGAGAATCACGCTTATGCCCTGAGCCTGCCAATCGGAGAAGATGCCCTGCATGTAGGACCGACATTCACCTTCCCCCTCCACCAGGACCGACGAGTATCCGATCTGCTGTTGTTGCTCGAAGATCGACACGACGTCGGCGTGCATGGCCTCCGGTCCGGCCTGGATATAGCCAACTGCGTGATAGTTGAAGCTGTCGGGGTCGGACTCCCACACGGCCACCGAATGAGCCATCAGGCGGCGCATCGCAGGTTGAAAGTAGTTGTTCCGTATCACGCCGCAGGCGATCCCCGAAGGCCCGGCGCCGATTCCGGATTTGTCGATCACGACGACGTCCTGGCCGCTGCCGAGTCCTCGAGCCTCGAGTTCCTGGGCCAGATGCCAGGCGGTCGACAATCCGTGGATCCCGGCCCCGATCACAACGTATTTCGCTTTGGAGGGAATGCTCACGATCAGTGTCCTGCCGGACGCTCCCATCCTTCGAGTGTTCCCGGTTGATAGTCAACGCCAACAACCGGAGAACCCTCCACCCAGGAGCCGAGCTCGGGTTGGGGAAACTTGGCGTGAAATGCCTTGAGCTGGATCCCGTAGGAGTTGCCCGAGATCAAATGCTTCATCAGCACTTTTCGTGCGAATTCATCCTCCCGACCCTCCGGAATGTTGAAGTAGATCTTGAGGAAGCAGTTCGAATATCGGTCGAAGACGGCTGGAACCCCGTCCTCCTCGAGCAAGTGAATGTCCTCCAACCAATTCAAATCCTCACCAGGGGTCAGGTCCATCAGGTCGATGTCGTCAACCTCACCGGAGTTGTGCTGGTAGGACCATCCGGTTCCGGCCAGAACCTCCGCATCGACCGACTTGGTGCCGGCGAAGCGCTGGGTGTCCCTAACGATCACTCGCACTGGCACGCTCATGGCGCGAATCCCTGATCTGCCAGATACTTGCCGAGCAGTGTCTTGATCTCGCCGAGAGTCTCGTGCTCGGTGACTCCGGGGATGTAGCTGGTGCCCGCCAGCGGCACCTTCGCCATCGCCGCGGCCTCCATGGTTAGCGCACAAAGGTCTTCGGGTTCAAGGGAGTGGACGTTGGTCTTCCCACACGCCCGGGCGAGCATTTGCAGTTCCATCGTCATCGCGGTCAGGAGGTTGTAGACGCGGTTGGCAGCCTCATCGACATTGAGCCGCGACCGCAATTCCGGATCCTGGGTGGCCACCCCCACCGGGCAGCGTCCGGTGTGGCAGTGATAACACTGGCCGGCCGGGACTCCCACCGTGCCGAGGTAGTCGGTGATCCCGGGGATCTCCTTGTTGCAGTTGAGGGCCATCAGCGACGAATGGCCGATGGCGACGGCCTTGGCGCCAAGTGCCAAGGCCTTGGCGACGTCGGCACCGTTGCGAATCCCCCCGGCGACGACCAGATCGACATCCTCGGCCAGACCGACGTCTTCCAGCGCCCGCCGCGCTTCGGGGATCGCAGCCATCAGAGGTATCCCGGTCTCCTCGGTGCCTATGTGGGGACCTGCTCCGGTCGATCCTTCGGCGCCGTCGAGATAAATGATGTCCGGTCCACATTTGGCGGCCATCCGAACGTCGTCGTAGACACGAGCGGCTCCGAGCTTCAACTGGATCGGTACCCGGTAGTCGGTTGCCTCGCGGATTTCCTGGATCTTCAGCGACAGATCGTCAGGCCCGAGCCAGTCGGGGTGGCGGGCCGGTGAGCGCTGGTCGATCCCGGCTGGGAGCGAACGCATTTCGGCCACCTGCTCTGTCACCTTTTGTCCCATCAGGTGGCCGCCCATTCCTACCTTGCAGCCCTGCCCGATGAAGAACTCGATCCCGTCGGCCAACATCAGGTGGTGGGGGTTGAATCCGTAGCGGCTCTGGATGACCTGGTAGTACCACTTCGTGGACAGATCTCGCTCCGGGGGGATCATTCCGCCTTCGCCGGAGCAGGTGGCGGTCCCTGCCATCGACGCGCCTTTGGCGAGGGCGGTTTTGGCCTCGATCGAGAGGGCACCGAAGCTCATCCCGGTGATGTAGATGGGTATGTCGAGCTCGATCGGGTACCGGGCGAAACGAGCTCCCAGAACCGTTTTGGTCTCGCACTTCTCGCGGTAGCCCTCGATGACGAATCTCGTCAACGTCCCGGGTAGGAACATGAGATCGTCCCAGTGCGGGATCTTCTTGAACATCGAAAATCCCCGCATGCGATAACGACCGAGCTCGGATTTCACATGGATGTCGTTGATGACCTCAGGCGTGAAGATCTGGCTGCGGCCGAGAACGTCCTGTCGGGAAGGGGTGTCTCCCACAGTCCCCAAATTGCCTGCCCCCGGGTCCGGTGATATTGAATCGCTTGCAATCGAATCACTGGCCATCACATCACCAGCTTCCTCTCGGCAGGTTCGAGGTTGTCATAGTTGTAGAGCTGCTTTCCGCAGACGAACTTCTGGAACGTGGGAGGCGTGCCGAGGCCATAGATAGAGAACTTCCGGTCGATCATTTCGGTATCGGCGTCGGTCCACTCCCCCGGTACGCAGTCGATCCCCAGCGACTTGACCGCGCCGCCGACGTAGATCGCCCCCTCATACATCGAATCACCCAGGTTGGTCCCGGCGTCGCCGCAAATGATGATCCGCCCCCGTTGCATCATGAAGCCGGTCAGGGTTCCAGCGTCGCCGGCGACCAGGATCGTCCCGCCTTTCTGATCGATCCCGGTGCGGGCCCCCACACTGCCGTGAACGACCAGATCACCGCCCCGCAGCGCTGCGCCGGCCAAAGAGCCGGCAACCTTGTCGATGACGACCACCCCCGACATCATGTTTTCGCAGGTCGCCCACCCCACCCGTCCCGTGATGTGGACCTCGGGACCGTCGATCAGCCCGCAGCCGAAGTAGCCCAGGCTTCCCTCGAACTTGATCTTGCAGCGCTGGAGGATCCCCACCGCGATCGAGTGCTTGGCCCCCGGATTCAGGACAGTGATGTCGCGCACTCCCTGGTCGGAAAGAAGCCAGCGCAATTCGAGGTTGATCTGCCGGGTGGTGAGCTTGGCGGCGTCGAACCGTGCCTTGTAGCCCTCGATCTCGGAGATCATCGGGACTTCGGCGACGGGCTCGGAAAGCCCGCGGGCGTCATAGGTGATCTGGCGCCGGCCGGCGCCGTCGAGCCGACCTGGTACTGGCCGACCTGGTACTGGGCGAGTGGTCATCGCGTCCACACCAGGACCTCGCCTTCGTAAGGGTCGTAGGTATCGATTTCGTGGTCGATGATCGCCCGAATGGCCACCTCCTCGGAGGCCATTGCGACCAGTTCGTCAGACTCGAAAAGAACCAGGGGCTTGGCCGCCATTGCGTCCTTGGCGACACCCAGCGCATCAGCGGTGACGACCATGTACGTGAAAACCCCGTCGAGATCTTCGAGGCTCTTGTGCATCGCGTCCTCGAGACCGTGGCCTTCAGCCATCTTCTCGGCGAGGTAAACGGCGATGATCTCGGAGTCGCATTCGGACTGAAAGCGGTGTCCGCTGCGTTCCAGCCGCCTCTTCCAATGGAAGTAGTTGGTGAGTTGGCCGTTGTGCACTACAGCAACGTCGGAAAAAGGGTAGGCCCAGTACGGATGGGCTCCGGAAATGTCAACGTCGGACTCGGTAGCCATGCGGACGTGACCGATGGCATGGGTGCCCTCGAAACCGGGAAGCTTGTAGAGGTTGGCGACCTCGCTGGCGTCCCCCAGATCTTTGACGATTTCGAGGGAACGTCCCAGAGATAGGACCTCGCAACCTGGAATGTTCTCCATGTAATCGGCGAGCGCCTTGAGATCGCCGTCGTAACGGATCAGCGCTCGATAAGCGTATTCGGTTTCCCCTTCCACCCGTTCTACCGAGGCCCCGATCTTGTGCAAGCGTGACTCCACTTCGATGCGATTCCGTTCGAGGCGATCGGAGAAGTCAAAGCCGCGAGGCTCGTTGGCATCGGCCAGCTTGAAGCGAATTACCACTTCGCCTTCGGTGGCAGGGCCGAACAGGGCGTAGCCCGTGGAGTCCGGCCCGCGGTGCTTCATCGACTGCAACATGCGCGACATCTCGGTCCCGATGTCGGAGGCAGCGTCCCGATGGATTATCCCGGCGATCCCGCACATCGTTGGTCCTTTCTCGCCTTGTCGTCGATCCTACCAACGGTAATCCATGTTCACCATGGGGAAACTCCGATCTCGAGGGCGCCCCATCGCAAATCTGGCACCTCAGTCCCGGATTAACCAAACCTCGGCGCGACGCTCCGGTTCCCGGGAGTGTCAGGCCGAAGTACGAATTCGGCGAGCCACGCGTCAAATTCCGGCAGGACCTAGGAACGGGCGAATCCTTTCCTTCGCTGATCCAGGCTCTTTCCTACCCCGATACCCAAACCCAACCAACATGTCGGGAACGACTCCGGACGTCAGGGCAACACG
>DATEEG010000540.1:0-4600 GCA_035281305.1 Acidimicrobiia bacterium
CTCGGCTCTACCTTCGAGGCTTGACCAACCTTCTGAACCCACCGACTAACGCACTCACATTCCGTCGAGGAGTACCCGGGCAGCCCAACCCACCGGGTCGGCCAGTTCTCCGGCCGTCGGCAATCGCTCCGGTCCGTGCCAGAGATCATCGAGAGCCTCACGACCGTATCGCCGTTCTATGTCCGCGCAAAACGATGCTCCGGCCACGATCATTGCATGGTTCGCAACCGGCACGCCCAGGCCCCCGGGGGTTGCGGGCTCCGGAGATCCGTACCTGTCGATGTCGGGCAAAAGAGGGCCCACCGCCCTTTTGGCAAGCAGGTGGGAGTAGCCCGAACTCACCGTGAGAAATGCCTCCAGAGCTTGCCGATGCGGAGCTGACTCCTCGTTCTCGAGCAGGTCGTCGAGGCTCTTGGGGTCGCCCAGGCTGGCTGCTATCCGGTCGGTGTCCTCGCTGAACATCTTCAACAGCTTCTCGGGATCCGGGAGCAAATTGGCCGAGTAGGCGCTCACCAGCCTGGTGAGATGCTCGGTCAGCCACGGAACCCCGAAGAGGGCACGATGGGAGACTTCTTCGGCGGCCACCCATAAGCGTACGTCCTTGGCGGCCGCCCCGGTGGCGCTGACCACTCGATCGACGCCCGGACCGATCACCAGCAGGGGCCCGGGTGGTTCCACCGGGTAGCCGGCTTCGAAACCTGCCGGTATCTGGCGGGAGAGGGCGCCGATCAGCGAGCCCACCTGCATACCGGCGATAGTGGCGCCGATCCCGGGGATGCCGGGGCCGAGCTGGAGGCCCCCGGACGCCTCGGCGATGGCCTCTGCCAGGTAGCCGAATCCGGGAAGCACGCGGTCCACCCACTGATGCCCGTCGATCATCAACACCTCGGAGGCAGGTTGAACCGCAAACGGAGACTCGCCTTCGAGCCGGTATTCCGCCAGCCGCACGAGCTCTCGCTGCTCTTCGGCGGCCCATGGATCGATGGCTTCCGGTTCGCCCGCCAGGTGTCGGGCCACCTCACCGGCCAGTTTCCAGTTCACGGAGCCGGGCTGGTTGAAAAGCTCGAAAAGGCGGGAAAAGAGGTCGTCGGACATCAGCAGGCAGTCGGCGGTAGGCAGTCGGCAGCACAGAACAGACGTGGGGCCATACACTTCAAGTCTATGGATCCGGGAGCCGTACGGAGTCGGGTGGCGGTGAAAGAAGAGGCCCTCGACCCGGGCGCTCTAGTAGCTGAGGTCGGGGATCACTCGGCAGGTGCCGTTGTCTTGTTCCTCGGTACGGCCCGCAACCACTCCGACGGGAAGACAGGCGTGACCCACCTCGAGTACGAGGCTTATCCCGGCGTCGTAGTCGCAAAGATCGAACAACTCGTGTCGGAGGCGATCGCCAAATGGGACCTGGTGGCCGTGGCCGTCGAGCACAGGGTCGGAGAGGTAGTGGTCGGTCAACCGTCGGTGGCGGTGGCGGTGTCTTCCGCTCACCGGGATGCTGCCTTCGAAGCCGGGCGATTTCTCATCGACGAACTCAAAGCCAGAGCACCGATCTGGAAGAAGGAGCATTGGCCGGGAGGCGGGGAATGGGTGGAGGGGGCATGATTTTTCTCCCCCGGGCAATCCAGCGGGGTCCGGGGGTCCACGTCTATCGTCCCCACGGCCAGGTACCCGGGCTCCGAGTTGGGAGGATTTCGTGACCGCCGTTGCAGAACGCGCACCAACTGCCGCCCATCGAACGGGCCATCCGACCGTCGCCTCCGAAGCACGAGACTGGTCTGAACGGACGCCGACGGGCGTCGCGATGCGTGAGAAGGATCTCGGAATCTGGCGGGAGATCACGTGGGCGGCCCTGTGGGCCGACGTGCTGTCTGCGGCTCATGGCCTGCTGTCGCTCGGGGTCCGGCCGGGGGACCGCGTTTCGATCCAGTCGGAGGATCGGCCCGAGTGGGTGATCCTGGACCTCGCCACGGTCGCAATCCGCGGAGTCACAGTCGGCCTCTATCCCACGAACCCGGCCACCGAGGTCAAATACCTCCTCGCCGACTCGGGATCGAAGGTTCATCTGGCCGAGGACCAGGAGCAAGCCGACAAGGTCATGGAGGTGATCGACACCCTTCCGGCCCTCGAGAAGATCATCCACGCCGAACCCCGGGGCTTCCGGGAGTGGCGCAACGACCCCCGTTTCATCCACTGGGACGACTTCTTGGAGATGGGTCGACGGCATCGAGCCGATAACCCCGGCGCGGTGGAAGCCATCATGGAGGAAGCCACGGCCGACGACGTGATGACGCTCGTCTACACCTCGGGCACCACCGGTCCTCCCAAGGGAGCGATGCTCACCAATGCCAACTACATCTACTGCGCCGAGCAGGTGATCATGGTCGACGGTCGCATCGCCAGTAACAAGAAACCGGGGCCTGACGATCAGATCCTGACCTATTTGCCGCTTTGCCATGTGGCCGAACGAATCTTCTCGACGTGGACCCTGGCTCATTGCGGCACGGTCCTCAACTTCGCCGAGTCGATCGAGACCGTTCAGCAGAACCTCCGCGAAGTTCAGCCCACCCTCTTCTTTGCGGTGCCCCGCATCTGGGAGAAGATGCACGCCGGGGTCTTGATCAAGGGAAGCGACGCCACCAATTTCAAGCGGCTCTGGTTCGGGCTTGGCATGAAGCTGGCCGGGATCATCGGGCGGAAGAAGGTTGCCAACGGCGGCAACCACACGCTGAGTTCCCGCCTTCTCTATGCGCTCGGGTACCCGCTGGTGTTTCGGGCGCTGCTCGAACGCATCGGTTTGAGGCGTTGTCGTTGGGCGGGCTCCGGTGCCGCCCCGATCGCCCCCGAAGTGCTCGAATTCTTCATGGGTCTGGGAGTGCCGGTCTATGAGTTGTACGGCATGACCGAGAACTCCGCCGTCGCAACCTTCAACCCGGCCGGATTCATGAAGCTTGGCACCGTCGGCATCCCTTACCCGGGCACCGAGCTGCGCATCGACGATGAGACGGGCGAGATACAGGTCAAGCACGCCGGTGTCTTCAAGGGCTATTGGAACCTTCCCGAGAAGACTGCCGCCACCTTCACCGAAGACGGCTGGCTCAAGACCGGCGATGTCGGAGTCTGGGTCGATGGCACCCATGTCAAGATCGTCGATCGGATCAAGGACATCATTATCACCTCCGGCGGCAAGAACGTCTCCCCCTCCGAGATCGAGAACAAGCTCAAGACGTCGCCCTATATAAAGGAGGCGATGGTCATCGGCGACCGTCGCAACTACTTGACCGCTCTGATCGGAATCGAGCTCGACACGGTCGGCGACTGGGCCCAGCGACGGGGGATCCCGTATACGACCTATCGCGACCTCTCCGAGAAACCGCAGGTTCTCGAGCTGATCCAAAAGGTCGTGGATGAGACCAACAGTCAATTCGCCCGGGTGGAGACGATCCGCCAGTTCCGGATGATCCCCAAGGAACTCGATCACGAAGACGGTGAATTGACCGCCACCCAGAAGCTCAAGCGCAGCGCCATGGAAGGCATGTTCGCTGAGCTCATCGCTGAAATGTACGGGCCGGGCGCGTCCCGGCCGAGGGGTTGACCTTGCCGGCAATCGTGGCCCAAATCGGGCCACTGGCGGGACTGGACAAGTTCCTCAATGCATTGCTGAACGGTGTGGCCCTGGGAGCCGTCTACGCCTTGCTGGCCCTGGGATTCGTGATCATCTTCAAGGCGACCCAGGTCGTCAACTTTGCCCACGGTTCCCTGGCCGCCATCGGCGCGTTCCTCACAGCCTCGTTCTTCACGGTTCTCAACTTTCCCGGGAGGTTCTTGCCGGAGATGCCGACCTGGGCCCGCTGGTCGCTGTCGGCCCTGTCAGCCGTGATCGCAGCCGGGATCGTCGGGTTGCTGGTCGAGAGGATCTTCATCCGTCCGATGGTCGGGGAGCCGCTCTTCTCGGTAGCCATCATCACGGTCGGGGCGGACATCATCCTCAGAACTGTCAACGACGACTTCGTGGGTCAGGGAGTCCGGTCGCTGCAAGATCCGTGGGGCATCCAGTTCATCAGGGTCGGCAACATCAACGTCAATCAGACCCAAATCGTCACCGTGGTGGTCGCACTGATCTGTTTCCTGCTGGTCGCATGGTTCCTCCGCAGCCGTCTTGGCGTGGCGATGCGGGCGACGGCTTTCGATCAGGAGGCCGCCCAGGCCCAGGGCATCAATGTCGGGCGGATTTTTGCGGTGGCCTGGGCGATCGGTGCTGCCCTCGCCGCGGTAGCCGGTATTTTTTCGTCGGTGTCGCCGCGGGCCGCAGGGATCACCAGCGCCACCGCGTTCGTCGTCTTCCGGGCCTTCCCGGCGATCATCATCGGAGGCCTCGACTCGGTAGTGGGAGCAGTGGTGGGCGGGTTCCTGGTGGGTATTGCCGAGATTGTCATCGGTACCTACACCACCGGCTTCTCGAACATCGTCGGAGTCGGCTTCGGGACCATCGTGCCCTACCTCCTGATGCTGGTGTTCCTCCTCGTCAGACCCTACGGCTTGTTCGGAACCGCGGAGATCAGGCGAGTATGAAACCAGCCAGCCGGAAGTCGGAAGTCGGAAGTCGGAA
>DATEEG010000541.1:0-2762 GCA_035281305.1 Acidimicrobiia bacterium
GAAGCGCTGACCGAATGGGAAGCGAACGCTCGCAGCAACGCCTACCTGGTGCGGGGTGGGCGCCTCGACCGGTTGGCAGCCTGGAGCCAGGAGTCGCAAGTCACCCTCAGCCGCTCCGAACATGAATTCCTGGAGGCGAGCGTGGCAGCCCGTGACCAGGAAACCAGGCTGGCAACCGAACGGGAAGAGCAGCGGGTGGCGGCCGAGCGGCGGGCGCGGCGCCGAGCGCGGGAGCTGGTCGCCATTGGCGTGGTCACGGTGGTTGTTGGCGCCCTCGCCTTGTTCTCGTTCAACCAGGCGCAACTGGCGACAAGGGCCCAGGGTCAGATCGCCGATCGCCTTCTATCTCAAACCTTGGCCCGCCAGTCCCAGGCCCACCTCTACACAGACCCTTCGCTAGCGGCTTCGCTGGCAGTGGCCGCCGCCCAAGCCACCGCTCCCCACGGATATGTCACTGCCGAAGCCCTGGACTCACTGCATTGGGCTTTCCAGGAAGGTGGCCTCATCTATCCAGCCGACGAAGCCACGCCGGTGGCGGTAAGGCCGGGCCCTCGTCAAACCGGCTTACGGGGCATCTTCGACCTTCCGATCGAAGACCTTATCGCGCGAACGCTTCCGCTGGCCGGGCTCGGCTTCTCTTCTGCTGAGTGCAGTGTCTTCTTTGGCTCGGCGGCTCAATGCCCCGACCTGCGGGCCCCGTTCCCGGCCGGTCTCTCCGTGGAGGAAGGTGACGAGGCCTATGGAATGCGTTCCCCTGATGACGATCAGGCCTTAACCGGAGCCCGGCTCTCGATCTCTGTCGGGTTCGATTCCGAGTCACCCGGCTGGCAGCCAGAAATGGAAGCCTTCGAGCTGGCAACCGGGATACTTACCACCACGTCTCAAGTGGACGTCCATCTTGGGCCCGGAGGGCGGGAGGAAGCGGACGAACCGCTGCCCGACATCTTCGCTTTGCCTCAACCGGGAGCCGTTGTCGACTACGCCGACGCGGGCTGGCTCATCGACTTGAGAGCGATCCTCGACGAGCAAACCCTGCGCCAGGATTACGGATCAGGATTGCTATCGCTAGTTACGGCGGATGACGGAAACTGGCCTGCCGACCACGGCGCTATCTACGGCGTGCCGATGAACATCAACCTGAAGGGCCTCATCTTTTATCCCCCCCAGGCCTTCGCTGAGGCTGGATACGAAGTGCCGGCAACCTTTGACGGACTGATGGACCTCTCCGCCCAGATCGCCGCGGACGGACGAGCCCCGTGGTGCTTCTTCTTTGGATCGGGGCTTGATGCCACCGGCTGGCCGGGGACCGACTTCCTCGAAAGCTTGCTTGTGAGGCAGAGCTCGGTGGAGGTGTATGACGATTGGAGCTTTCACCGCATCCCGTTCGATGCGCCCGAGGTACGGTCGGCGGGCAAGTTGATGGGTGAAATCATCTTCACCGAGGGTTGGGTTAACGGTGGCAGCGGTTCTATCACTCGCACCGACTTCGCCGACGCCGGGCTCGATCCGCTCCTGGTGCGGCCCGATCTCACCGGGGAGCCACGCACCGAACCGGCCTGCTGGCTCTACCACCAGGCCGACTTCATGCTCAGCTGGTTACCGGCACGGGCGATCGTAGGAGAAGACATCGGTATGTTCGTCATGCCCCCCATGAACGAGGCGGTGGTGCCCACTCTGGGTGGCGCCAACTTCATCGCCGCCCCCACCGATCGCCCCGAGGTGCGTCGCTTCCTTGAGCATCTGGCCTCGCCCCGGTTCGGCCAGATCTGGGCCTCCGATCCCGACTCCGAGTTCTACTCCGCCAATTCCCGTTTCGACATCACCGCATACGAGAGCGATGCCGAGTCACAGGCAACGGTGCGGATCAGCTTGGGTGAACGGCTGCGCTCGTCGATCGAAGCCGATCAATGGCGATTTGATGGATCGGATCTGATGCCCCTGGAAATCACCACCGCGTTTTGGGCGGGAATGGCGGCCTTTGCGGACGGTGTGATCTCCATGGACGAGATGCTGGCCAGCATCGAAAGGCAGTGGATCACCCTCGAGGCTGACAGCTGACAGCCGATAGTCGATCGCTACCCACGCCTCAGCGCTCTCAGCGCCTCGAGTAATGGGCTTAGATCGGGAAGTTGGAGGGCGTCGTCGGTGACCCACCGGTAGGCGATGGTTCCGTCGGGTTGGATGAGAAACAGCGATCTCTTGGCCAGGCCGCGGTGACCCTTCCAAATGTCGTAGCGAACCCCGAAGGCCTCGGCCGTGGTTCCCTCCCAATCGGAGAGGAGGGGGAAGTCGATCCCGAGACTCTGGGCGAAGGCCATCTGCGAGAATGTGGCGGTCACGGCCAGCCCCACGATCTCCGCGCCTAGGTTCCTGATCTCTTCGGCGACTGCCCCCAACTGGGACAGCTCACCGGTTCAGACCGGGCCGAAATCGAAGACGTAGAAAGCGAGGACCACCGGCCCTCGGGCGAGCAGATCCGACAGCCTGACGTTCTCTTCGAAGGTGTGGCGCAGCTCGAAGTCGGGCGCCCGGTCGGGGATCACTCCTCCACCAGGGCCACCGCCCGGGTCGGCCCCCCATGCGCCCCCACCACCTTCAACGGGAACCCGATGAAGGTAAACCGCCTTCCCACCACCTCGGTCAACACCAAGTTCTCGTAGTGGGTGATGTGTCGGGCGCGGCACATCATGTGGCAGGGGTAGGTCTTGGAGATGGGGTTGTCGGGAGTGGGTGAATCCACCCCGAAGGTCTTCACCCCTCTG
>DATEEG010000542.1:0-5311 GCA_035281305.1 Acidimicrobiia bacterium
GTAGCACCATGGGTGCCCTCGCCGACCTGGCCGGCGGGCGCCTGACCGGCGATCCCGATACTGCTGTTTCCGATGTGACCCACGACAGTCGCCAGGTCCGGCCCGGATTCCTCTATGTGGCGGTCAAGGGTGCCCGCTACGACGGGCATGCTTTTGTCGATCAGGCGATCCAGAACCGCGCGGCAGGGTTGTGCGTCTCTTCGATGGTTCCGCTCCCTGACGCCATGGCTCCGGCTCTCATCAACGTTGCCGACACGAGGCGGGCGATGCCGATCATCGCTGCCGAAGTGCAGGGGAACCCGTCACTTCAAGTCGACGTGATCGGAGTCACCGGGACCAACGGCAAAACCACGGTGGCGTACATGATCGAATCCATCGCCTCCGCAGCCGCTCGGAAGTGCGGATTGATCGGGACCATCGTCACCCGCCTGGGAACCCGTGAGATCGTCAACCCTCGCACAACCCCGGAAGCTCCCGATTTCCAACGACTCCTCCGCACGATGGTCGACGGCGAAGCCGACCTCATCGTCTGTGAAGTGTCGAGTCACGCCCTCGCTCTCGGCCGCGTCGACGCGACCCGGTTTCGGATCGGTGCATTCACAAACCTGTCGCAGGACCACCTCGACTTTCACGCCGGTATGGAGAGCTACTTCGAGGCCAAAGCCCTGCTACTGGAACGCGCCGAACAGCGGGTCATATGGATCGAGGATCACTACGGCGCCATCCTCGCCGGCCGCTACCCCGACGCGGTCATGGTCGGGTGGGACTCTTTCGTCGGAGCATCCACCGTCAAGTCGACGGCCCGGGGAAGCAGTTTTCGGCTTCGAATCGGGCAAGAGGAAGCAGACGTCAGGCTTCGGCTTCCCGGTCGATTCAATGTTGCGAATGCGATGGTGGCCGCCGGGGTGGCGCACGTCGCCGGTTTCGGCGTGGCCGACATCGCCGTCGGGCTTGATCGACTGCCGGCGGTGCCCGGGCGGTTCGAAGTTGTCTCGGACACACATGCGGTCACGGTGGTGGTCGACTACGCGCACACACCGGACGGGGTCGGCACCGTGATCGAGACATCACGGACCCTGACCCGCGGTCGCGTTATTGCCGTCCTGGGCGCGGGCGGCGACCGCGATCGCGGCAAGCGCCCCCAGATGGGATTGGCGGCATCCGCAGCCGATCTAGTCGTCGTGACCTCCGATAACCCCCGTGGTGAAGATCCCGCCTCGATCGTCGAGCAGGTCGCGGCCGGAGTCGACAACCCGGCCACGATCAAGGTCATCGATCGCCGCGACGCCATCAGAGCCGCCCTGGCGGCGGCGGTTCCCGGCGACATCGTCCTGATCCTCGGGAAAGGCCACGAGACCGGCCAGGAGATCGGGCAGATCGTCTATCCATTCGATGATCGCCAGGTCGCCCGCGAAGAGCTTGCGGTAGTCGGCCACCACCCCGGGAACCAGCCGAGATGATTCGTCTCTTGATCGCCGCCGCCACCGGGTTGCTGGTTTCGATCTTCGGAACCCCCGTCGCGATCAACTACCTCCGCAATCGCTCGATCGGCCAGTTCATCCAGGCCGAGATAACCGGCCACACGCACAAGCAGGGCACGCCGACGATGGGCGGGATCGTCTTCGTTGCCGCGGCAGTCGTCGGGTATCTGCTGGCGCACGTCAAAGTCTGGACGCCATCGGGCGGGCTCGGCATCGAGGTCATACCGTTCGGTGCAGGAGGTCTGCTGGCGGTCCTTGCTCTGGTCGGCATGGCGGTCGTCGGCTTCCTCGACGACTACACCAAGTTCGTGCGCAAGCGCAGTGAAGGGCTCAACAAGCGGGCCAAGTTCAGCCTCCAGCTTCTCATCGCGGTCGTCTTCGCCACAGTCGCACTTTCGAACGGAACCAATGTCGGCATCAGCACCGAGCTCTCGTTCGTCCGGCCACTGGGTCTCAACCTCGGGGTGTTTTTCACCCTGTGGGCTCTCTTCCTGCTGACCGGGGCTGCCAACGGTGTCAACCTGGCGGACGGCATGGACGGCCTCGCGGCTGGCAGTGCTGCTCTGGTGACCGGCGCCTATACCGTCATCTCGTTCTGGCAGTTCCGCAACCCGACGGTCTACCAGTCCCTGGACCCCCTCGAGCTGGCGACGGTGGCCGCTGCGCTGTTCGGGGCGTTGCTCGGATTTCTGTGGTGGAACGCACCGCCGGCTCAGATCTTCATGGGTGACGTCGGCTCTCAGGCCATCGGTGGACTCCTGGCGGCCCTGGCCCTGCTGACCAACACTCACTTGCTGTTCGCGATCCTGGGGGCGGTGTATGTCGCCGAGACGCTTTCGGTGGTAATCCAGGTAGCCAGCTTCAAGGCGGTTGGGAAGCGGGTGTTCCGGATGACACCGATCCATTTCCACTTCGATCTCGGGGGCTGGCCGGAAACCACCGTTGTGATCCGTTTCTGGATTCTCACCGGTGTGGCGGTCGCTCTCGGCCTCGGATTTTTCTACGCCGACTTCCTGTCGGTCGAAGGGGTCCTCTGATGAGGATGCTGGTTCTCGGTGCGGCGGTGTCGGGCTCGGCGGCCGCCCGCCTCGGAAAGCGTCTCGGATACTCGGTCACGGTCTACGACCAGCGGCCGGGTGCCGGCGCGGCGCTGATGGGGGAGGGCATCGGGATGGTCACGGGCCGGTGGGACCCCGACCTCCTCGCGGGCGTCGGCCTCGTCGTCGCCAGCCCGGGGGTGCCGCTCCGGGCAGCTCCCATCACCGATGCCCGGGAAGCCGGCGTTCCGGTCTGGAGCGAAATCGAGTTCGCCTGGCGCCATCTGTCTGATCCGGTTCCTCGATCGAATCTCGTGGCGATCACGGGCACCAACGGCAAGACGACCACGACCGAGGCGGTTGCCGCGATGCTGTCGGCATCCGGCATCTCGACGGCGGCAGTCGGAAACATTGGCACACCCCTCGCCGACATCACCGACGAGGCCTACGAGGCGCTGGCCGTGGAGGTCTCCAGCTTCCAGCTCGACCTGACCGAAGCGTTCCATCCTCCGACCGCAATCCTCCTCAACATCGCACCAGACCACCTCGATTGGCATCCCAGCTACCCGGCCTATGTCGCCGCCAAGGCCAAGATCTTCGCCAACCAGGAGGCGAACGATCTTCTGGTTTTTGACGCCGACGATCCCGGGGTAGTGCCGGTTGCGGCTCGAGCCCCCGGGCGCAGGCACCCGGTTTCGGGAAGGGAGCGACCCGCCGGTGGCAGCGGTCCTGTCGCCGGGTCTCTCCACCTTCCCGGAATCACCGTGCCCCTCGACGCCCTGAAGGCCCGCGATCCGGCTCTGGTGGTCGATCTGACGGCTGCCGCGGTGGCCGCGATCGACCAGGGGGCCCGGCCCGAAGCGGTGGCAGACGTCAGCCGCCGCTTCCGACCGGGCTCCCACCGGAGAGAGGTCGTGGCCGAATCGGCCGGCGTCGTGTTCGTCAACGATTCGAAGGCCACCAACCCCCACGCCGCCCTCGCCGCGATCGGTTCGTTTCCGTCGGTGGTGCTGATCGCCGGGGGCCTCAGCAAAGGCCTCGACATCACAGCGCTGGCCACCGCGGCCAATGTGAGGTTCGTTATCGCCATGGGAACGTCGGCCGACACCCTGATCGAGGCGGCCGGCCCGGGACGCGCCGCCGGTGCCTCGTCCATGGAGGAGGCAGTCGCCATCGCCGTGAAAGTGGCCCGGGCGGGGGACACGGTCTTGCTGGCCCCGGGATGTGCCAGCTTCGACATGTTCGAGGACTACGCCGCTCGGGGTGACGCCTTTGCGGCTGCTGTTCGGGAATCGATCCACGATGACAGAACGGTGGGAGGAGCGGCATGACCGGCAACGTCACTTCGATCGCGAAAGTGCGGGCTGCGGCTCGACGCCGGTCGGATAGCGCCCGGGTCAATACCCGGGTCGCTTCGATACTGCTTGTGACCGTGGCGGTTCTCCTGGTCATGGGACTCGGGGAGATCCTCTCGGCTTCTTCTATCCGGGGGATCGCCGATGCCGAGGATCGCTTCTTCTACTTCAAACGCCAGCTCATTGGCCTGGTCGTCGGAGTGATTGCGATGGTGGCGATAGCCCGCATTCCGTACCGGGCCTATTTGCGGCTGGCGATGCCGTTTTACCTCACCAGCCTGGGATTGCTCGGGGCGGTCTGGGTCGCGGGTTTGGCCCGCAACGGATCGCGTCGATGGCTCGACCTCGGATTCGTGACATTTCAACCCTCGGAGCTTTCCAAGCTTGCAGTGATCATCGCCCTGGCTGCACTGCTGGAGAGGAAAGGCAACCTCGTCAACCAAGCAGGGCACTTCAGCGGCCCCCTGCTCCTCACGGTCGGGCTCACCTGCGGCTTCATTCTCCTCCAACCCGATCTGGGCACCGCCCTGGTGGTCGCAGCCGCCGCCCTCGCAGTCACCCTCGTGTCCCGGGCCCCGTTCAAGTTCGTTGTCGGGGTCTGCGCGTTGGCGGTGGTCGCCGGGCTCGTGCTTTCCGTCACCGAGGGCTACCGGATGGATCGGATCGACTCGTTTCTCGACCCCTGGGCCGATCCCTCCGGCAACGGATATCAGGTGATCCAGGGTTACTACGCCCTCGGCACCGGCGGCCTGTTCGGCGTGGGTCTGGGGGCGAGCCGGGCCCGGTGGTCGTATCTTCCCAACGCCCACACTGACTTCATTTTCGCGATCATCGGCGAGGAAACCGGCCTGGTCGGAGCGATGATGGTTATCGCCCTTTGCCTGGTGATCGCGCTCGTGGGGTGGTCGATCGCCTCCAGAGCCCCCGACCGATTCGGGCGGATGGTGGCAGCCGGGATAACCGGATGGCTCTCATTCCAGGCGCTCACCAATATCGGAGGGGTCCTCGGGGTGCTGCCGATAACCGGCATCGTTCTGCCGTTTGTCAGCTTCGGATCGACCGCGCTGATCTCCTGCCTGGCCGGAGTCGGAGTCCTGGTCAACATCGCACAACATGGAACCGAAAAGGGCAGCGGGAAGTGAGGGGGCGCGATCCGCGGGGACGCGAACCGCGATCCGCTTTCAGAAACAGACCACTCGTGCGTGGTGCGTGGCGGGTGGTGCGGGCCGGGTTGGGAGATTCACCGAAGAGATGGGAGGCGGTGCTCACCCTTCCCAAATTTGGCGCACCACGATCACCCTCGGCGAAATTCGGCCGAGGGCGGCCATCAGCCGTTCGCCGTGCGCCAAATTTGTCAGGGACTGTTCGCTACGCGCCAAATTTGCACGGTCGACCCGGGGCACTCCGCCTCTCGGCGCTCTTGGTTTACACGCCCCGT